>VBJK01000256.1 GCA_005879655.1 Chloroflexota bacterium
AGGCCCGTGGGATGCAAGTGGCTATACAAACGCAAGTTAGATGCCGATGGGAACGTAGCAACGTATAAGGCTAGGCTCGTGGCGAAAGGCTATACTCAAAGGCCTGGAATAGACTTTGAGGACACCTTCTCACCTGTAGCCATGCCGAAGTCAATTCGAATTCTACTTGCCATTGCTGCCTATTACGACTACGAAATCTGGCAGATGGATGTGAAGACCGCTTTCCTAAATGGAAACATTAAGGAAGAGATTTACATGGAACAACCCATGGGCTTCATATCCAGTGGGAGCGCAGATAAAGTCTGTAGGCTTAATAGGTCCATCTATGGACTTAAGCAAGCTTCCCGGAGTTGGAACATACGTTTTGATGAAGCTGTAAAGGGCTATGGCTTTGTCAAAAACACGTATGAACCTTGTGTATACACGAAGACTTCGACTGATGCTGTGGAGTTTATCATTGTTTACGTAGATGACATCCTACTTATTGGAAACAATAAAGAGGAAATGACATCTAGTAAAGAATGGTTATCCAGCCAGTTCTCCATGAAGGATTTGGGAGAAGCAAACTTTGTCCTTGGAATTAAGATATTCCGAGACAGGACTAATAGATTGCTAGGACTCTCCCAAGCCCAGTACATTGACAAGATTGTCAAACGCTTCAACTTGGAGAATTCCAAACGAGGCTATCTTCCTGAACGCCACGGGGTGGTGCTTTCCAAGTCTCAGTCTCCACAGACGGACGAAGAAAGAAGGAAGATGGAGCGAATCCCTTACGCTTCGGCTATGGGAAGCATAATGTATGCTATGCTCTGTACTAGGCCAGATGTAGCACATGCACTTGGAGTGGCAAGTCGCTATCAGTCTGATCCGGGCGAGGCCCACTGGGGAGCTGCGAAGACCATACTCAAATACCTAAGAAAGACACGGGATCTGTTCTTGGTATATGGGGCAAAAGAGTTGGTCATCGAAGGTTTTACAGATTCAAGTTTCCAATCCGACGTAGATGACTTCAAGTCAACGTCTGGATATGTGTTCTTGATCAATGGAGGAGCGGTGACTTGGAGATCGTGCAAACAAGCCACTGTCGCGGACTCCACCACTGAGGCAGAATACATAGCTGCTTCGGAAGCAGCTAAGGAAGGTGTTTGG
>VBJK01000257.1 GCA_005879655.1 Chloroflexota bacterium
AACATCTTTATGAAATGAATTGAACCTTTAGGTATCTTATCTGTTTCATTCGAAGTGTTATTTTAGTCCAGCACACTTGTCATAATACTTGAATGAAAGTCCCGTAGACTTGAGATATATTCATGAGAGCTAGGGCTGTCACGGGTTGACGAGTCGTGGAACTAGTCTCGATGAATTAGTCTACAAATGTTCCAAGTCATAGAACCCATGATCAGGGGCATCGTCTGGTTCGGATAGACTTGCATCGAGCCTGCACGTCACTCGGGGAGTGAATATCCCTGTTCCAGGATATTAGTGCTGAGACACTGCGTGGGCTGATGGATGTGGTGCCTGTCCCGGGCAGCTGCATTGAACGTGATCCCGCACCAGAACTCAAACCATTTGGTAGCCGGAGTGGCAACGGGAAACATGAGTCTCTGGTTTTCGGCGGGTGCACTAATTAGTCCTTTGACTATACGCGGGCACGTGGGTCCTGCACAAGGAAGTCAGGATTTGGTTAAGTTCCTAAACTTCTCTGAGGAGGAGCCAAACGTGACTTAGCTGGTCCTGGTGGAATTGTGTTTAAGATCAGTGACTCGGCAAGATGGGATTTGCTGGCCTGTCGGGGTTAGAACCTGACGGGATAGATTCTCTACAGAGTACCTATGAGCCTATCGTATCCAGGAAGTCTCTGCGCAGAGCAATGGTCAGTAACACGAGGTTTGGGAAGCGCTCGTGGACCGATGGAACGATAAAGTGCTGCTAGGTCATTGTAGTTATTAGTGTCCAAAGATGGAAGCCGTTTAAATGACCAAGTCCTAGGCACTAATCGGAGAACCGAGCAAAGGGACTGTATCTGCACAGTAACTGCTGATGAAAGGTTTGCACATGATCTATTCATCATTTACCTATTTACCCCTCCAGTAATCGTTGGCTGGACGTGACCGAGGGTGTGGCTTAAGCACTAAGGAACTTGGGAAGTTCTGAAAGTAATTAATCGTAAGATTAATTCAGCAATGGGATTGCTAGCTTAAGGTCTAGAGTAAATGAGTGAAACCTAAAGGGGTCACACGCACAACCAGAAACCAGTACACACTGGAAAGAATCAATGAATTAATTGCGGGGCAATTGATTGCATTGAGCTAATTAATTAATTAGTGGCTAATTAATTAATAAGGGCTACTGAGAAGAAGAAGAGAAAATAGGCCTTCTTTTAATTAGAGGTGGGCTATTTTAATTGGGAATTAAAATAGGCCCAATACCTTAATTAAAGAAGATGGGCTTAAGTAATTAAATGGGATTTAATTAAAGCCCATCTTACTTGGGCTTAAGTAATTAATTAAAGTGAGACTTTAATTAAAAGCCCAACTAGGATAATT
>VBJK01000258.1 GCA_005879655.1 Chloroflexota bacterium
TGCAATATATCGGCGATTCTTCCCAAGGTAACTGCCCGCGCGCGAACATCCTGGATCGCTTCAAAGGAAGGAAGAAGCTCCTTTTTCAGGATCTCCAAGGCCCCTTCGTACTCTTCTCGAAGCTGAAGGATGTGGGCAACATGGAAGAGACCGATTGCCCGCTCTTTCGTATCTCCAAGTTTATCAAGGATGGGAATTTGTTGCTCTGTACGAATGGCAATGGCTTCATCAAACATTCCACGACTCTGGAATACATCGGCAATAAGCCCCCAGGCTGTAGCTATCCCGAGCTCGTCACGGCTCTGGGTATCGAGGGACAACTTCTCCCGAGCTGCTTCCAGCGCTCTCTCGAAGCGGCCATGTCGGTGTGACACCATGGACAGAGTCCACAAGAATTGGCTTCTTAAGCTGGGCTGGGTTAAGTCACGAAGCGCGGTCTCACAGAGCTCGATCCAGAGGTGAAGAGGACCGTTCCTGCGCGCGTACCAAGTTGACGTCTCCTGGACCCTAACCCGGCGGAGCCGGAACCAAACAAGTAGCGAGAAGAGGGAATAGGGTATGCTCTTGTAGAGTCGAGGCTGTTGGCTCGGCACTTCAGGAGGGTACGCCGATGGTCGTGTTGACGGAACGGTACGCAGACCAGATTGCTGGAGTTCTTTCCTGCTTCGACCGGGTCGTGATCACGGGAACTCTGCCCGAGATCTGCCATGCCGGGGCGATGAGTGGCTATCTGGGCTCTCAAGGCATGCGGATCTTTGACTACACCAAGTTTGCCGAGCCGCTGCGCGACGAGATCCGCGCACACGCCGAACGCTTGGCTGCCGAGGCGAGTCTGTCGATTGAGTTCATCCGGCGGAGGAACTTCCGGAAAGAAGAGCGGATCAAGGAGATCCTGCGGGAACGTGGTGAGCATCCAGGGTTGGTTCATATCTTTTCGGCCATGGAGCCTTGTCCCTCCTTCAGGCCCTGGCACGACAAGGGGACCGGCAAGACGACCTTGAAGCCGACGGAGGCCAAGTGCCTTCACTACTATTTCTACTTTGTCTGGGAAGGCCTGGGGCTCTGCTATCTGCGGGTGCCGACCTGGGCACCCTTTCGGCTCCAGTTCTACTACAACGGCCACCATCGGTTGGCGAGCCAGTTGAAGCAAGCCGGAATTGGCTTCCAACTGATCGACAATGCCTTTGTCGAGATCGAGAATTTCGAGCAGGCGCAGCGGTTGGCGGACGACATGCGTGCCGATGGCCTCCACCGGATACTGGATCGAGTGGCGGCTTGGCTGTGCCCGGTCGGCCTCCGTTTCAAAGGAGGGTATCACTGGAGCGTGATGCAGGTTGAATACTCCACAGACATCATCTTTCGCCGTCGAGCCGACCTCGAATCTCTCTATGAGGTGCTGGTTCGTACCGCCATTCATACGGTAAAGCCGGACAATGTGGCGACCTTTCTGGGTCGTAAGCTCGATGAGCGCTCGACCGTCGAGATTGGTAACGACTTTCATACCCGGATCGAGGGGACTCGGATCAAACATCACATGGGCCCCAACTCGATCAAGATGTACGACAAGTTGGGTCGTGTCTTGCGCATCGAGACCACCAGCAATGACGTCACCTCCTTCAAGCACTACCGCAGGGTAGAACACCGAGATGGCACCTGGGAGATGAAGAACGCCGAGGTTAGAAAGACTATTTACAGTTTGCCGGACCTGCAAGAGCTGATGAGAGCAGCGAACCGGCGCTACCTCGAATTTCTTTCGGCTCTGGAAGACCCGACCGCCGGGGTCAAGAATCTGGAGAAGATCTCCCAACGCGTCCACGATGGGCAACGCACCCAGCGCGGGTTCAACCTCTTCGACAGTACCGATCGCGCTGTGTTCGAGGCCATTGTCCGTGGTGAGCTCGACATCAGCGGCTTTCACAATCGTCACCTGCAAGCTCTTTTGCCTGGGAAAACCAGCGGGCAGATCGCACGCCTCCTCAAACGGCTGCGCACCCACGGCTTGGTCAAGAAGATCGGCCGCAGGTACAGGTACTACTTGACCCAGCTTGGCCAGCGAGTCGTCTGCGCAGCGCTCAAGCTCAGGCGTTTATTCCTGATTCCCGCATTGGCTCAAGAGGCCCTTGCATGAAAAGTGACGCACAATCATTACCAGTTTGGCGAAGATCTCACTCGTAAGGGACTAATGAATACTCCATCAGAACGGTATCCGGATCTAGCTGCTGCTGAATCTCCCCAACCGTGAGAGCCGACGGTTGCGTCAGTGCTGCATAACGTGGACTACTGTTCCGTATCTGTGTTTCGACGTTGCGATAACGCAAAGTTAGATCATCTAGCTCCCTTTTAGCAGCGGTGACCTGCTCTTCAGTGTGCTGACCACTGAGCATCTTAGTCAGCCGCTGCGCTTTCGCGTCAAGCGACTGCTGAACCGAGCGTTCCTCGTCCAGTAGATTCGTGTCCACACCTTGACGAATTCCGGCTCCGGCCTCCATAAGCAATTCGAGAAGACTGCGGGCGCGGGCTCGCTCGCTAGCCGTCAGCGCCATCGCATCGTAGCCATCGGTCGGATGGAGGCTGTGCAACTCCATTAGAAGGTCAATATAAAAGTCATAATAGTCGTGGACAGTCGAGAAATAAGATGCCCGCAATTCTGGGCCTGTTACCTTGGTCCGAAGGGAATCGAGGATCTTGAGCGCTGCCTCAATCTCCATCAGCGCCTCAGGGTAAATGCCCATCTCGCGCTTGACCCATGCGCTGTTTGCGAGAATGACAGCTTCACCTCGGTAGTCTGCTACTTTCCTGGCCAGCGGCAGAGCGCGTCCCCAGTACTCAAGGGCTTTCCCTCTCTCGCCCAGAGAGGCGTAGAGCCCGCCGAGGCCGTCGAGGATTACGGCTGCGGTTATCGAATTCCCGGCTCCGAGGTCCTGAGTGACTTTCAGCGCCTGATTATAAGAAGCCAAGGCTTTTTCCTTATCGCCCAACGCGTTCCATACCAGACCCAGATTGCTGAGAGCCGTGGACTCTTCGGTTCTCCGTCCAGTATTTTGAAAAATAGTGAGCGCCTGACTGTAGTAGTCGAGCGCCTTCGGGTTGTCTTCCAAATCTTGGTATACGCCAGCGATGTTATTAAGCACGCTGCCTTCAACGGAAGGATCTTTGATTGCACGTGCGATAGTTAGTGCCTGGTTATAATAACCTAACGCCTCTTGCTTCTCACCCAAAAAAGAGTAGGCCGCACCGATGTTGTTGAGTGCTGTAACTTCTGCGGAGGCAGCCTCTGCGGAAGCTTTGGTCTCAACGCGAAGGATTGC
>VBJK01000066.1:0-16167 GCA_005879655.1 Chloroflexota bacterium
GCCTCAGATACAGTCGTCTGATCATTAGCGGAACGAGCGATAGTTTCAATCATTTGCGCCTGTCGTTCTACTGCGCTGTAGATCGAGTTGAGTGCACGTCCGGCTTCATCAGCCAACTGAGATCCCTTCACCACCTCTTGCGTGCTATCTTCCATAGCAACCACAGCATCGTAGGTATCACCCTGAATACTCTTAACGAGAGTAGCAATACGTTTCGTTGATTCTGTTGAGCGTTCTGCCAGGAGGCGGATCTCATCGGCAACCACAGCGAAACCACGTCCATGCTCACCAGCCATAGCAGACTGAATAGCAGCATTCAGAGCGAGCAAGTTCGTCTGATCAGCGATATCTTCAATGATACGTACGATTTCACCGATCTCGTTAGAACGCTCACCGAGACGTTTAATTTTCTTTGAGGTTTCCTGCACGTTTTCGCGAATGAGCATCATACCCTCAATCGTTTGACGCACAGATTGCTGACCATGAGCCGCGTTATGTAGCGCTTCCTGGGCCACCTCCACGCTCAACTGAGCATTGCGAGCAACAGTCTGGATAAAGATAGCCAGAGCCTCAACGGCTTCAGTAGTCTGACTGATCTGACCCACCTGCGTTTCAGACGCCTGAGCCAGCTCTCCTGAACGATCGAGAATGCGTCGTGTTGCATTAGTCACCTGCACAGCCGTCGATTGTACGCGACCCACAACCTTGGCCAACTCTTCAATCATATAGTTAAAAGAGTCAGCCAGAACGCCTAGCGTATCGGGTGTCACCTCAGCTTGCACGCGCAGATCACCATCACCGACTGCACTGACTTCTTGGAGCAACTTTTCGATTTGTGCTTGCAGAGCGGCAGCATCGCCACCAGCATTGCCGAAAGAGGCTCCACCGGCAGCATTGCTCTGATTTTCCAGAAGTTGATTGATAGAGGAACACAGCATCGCAAAATCATCATCACCAGCAACCATTGCGCGCGCATTGCGATCTCCACTAACATAATCGCGACATGCCTCCGCCACCGTCTGAACGCGCTCCTTAATCTTGCGTTGCACAATATAATTGACAATAAGGACCCCTAATAAGACCACAATAGCACAGAAAACTATTACAAAGATAAACGTTGTACGATCCATAGCGATAAAGAGGAAACCCAGAGCGGCAAAAGCTAAAACAGGAATAGCTGTCGAAGCAACCAATCCCATCTGCATCAATGCATCTACGGTCATACCACCTTTATTACGATCAGAATTCATCCGCCAGACCTCCTGTTGATAAAACAAATATCTATATCAAGCTGGATAACCAACTGCATACAAAAATTATCCAAGGGCCTCATAGCGCTGCATTTTCTCGGAGAAAAGCAGACGTGCAATATCAAGTACTACTAACACACGATTCGCAAGTATCGCACATCCAGCAGCATAGGGGGCAGCCCAGTATGGAATAGCAGCCTGGCGCGCCTGGCTATTCATAGCGGCAGGCGGAATTGGCAGCATCTCACTCACACCATCTACCACAAAGCAAATCACCATTTCATTGCATTGCAATGACAACAAGCGCGTGCGCGGGGTATAAGGCAGCAACTCCATATCCAGAAACATTCTAAAGTCTACCACAGAAACGATGGAGCCTCGCAGATTAATTACACCCCTTACCCATGGTACTATATTAGGAACCGGGGTAATATCGATAAAACGCTCAACACCTTGCACATATTCTGCCTTTACAATAAACTCACGGTCTCCCAGAGCAAACACAAGATACTGCTCTCCAACAACTGGCTGCGGAGCTGCTGCTGAGCTTTCATTCGTGTGCGCGTACCCAGCCTGTGCAAGGCGAAGCGCCGCAGCCATTGCAGCAGCAGAAGAAGTATTAGAAGACGACTGTAATTTTGCTTGTTGCTGGATCGCAGCCAATGGGTCGCGTTGCAATTTTCTCAGATCTTCGCTGGACACAGAACTACTCCCTGCTGGCAAGAGGTATCACGAGCTTCCACAGTATCTAATCTCTGGCAAACCAGAGATCAGTTTGTACAGAAACCGTCTCAGTCAGTGCACAGGACTGAGCCGTGAGAAGCAGAAACCGTACTGGGCACACTGCAAGATGCCCTCTATGCCCCTGCCAGTGTCAAGCACTGGATTTCAGGGATTACTCGAACCATATGAATATGACAACACCATATCAAGGCATACCGCGAATTTCTCTATCCCGACAAGATGACGCCTCAAATGAGGCGTCGCACACTAGCCACTAACTCATCACCATTAAAGGGCTTTGTGATATACATATCAGCGCCCTGTCTCAAACCCCAAGCTTTGTCTAACGGAGTACTCTTACTAGTTAACAAAATGATCGGAATGTGTCTACTTGCTTCCAGACTTTTAAATCTACGACAGAGCTGGAAACCATTCTGCTTTGGTAAAACAACATCAAGGACAATACAATGTGGACGTTCTCTAAAGACCTTCTCCACTGCCTCATCTCCGTCAACAGCTGTAATAACGTCAAAACCGTTATTGCGCAATGGAGTAACAATCATGGTCAACTCTGTCCAACTATCATCCACAACAAGTACTTTCTGCCCAGGCATCCAATTATACCCTTTCCTAGACATGCCACACCAGTGCGATGGGAGATAAGGGCTATCCCACTGACGTTCTTTACCAAGTTTGTTACGCGCACTTTGGTAAAAGAGAAAACAAAACTTAGCCTCGGTATCGTAGGCGAGGTCGCATACCCTCCGGCGGAGCTGGCATACGATCTTGCCAATTGATAAGATGCTTTTTGACTGTTTGTACTAACTCTACCGAATCAAACGGCTTCGTAAGATATTCGGTAGATCCGGCTAATTTCCCCCGCATCTTATCAAACAAACCATCTTTCCCACTGAGCATAATAATGGGTATTTGTCTAAACTGCAAGTTTTTACGTATGATCTGGCAAATATGGTACCCATCCATCCTGGGTAGCTGAATGTCGAGGAGAATAAGGGCGGGCATTTCATCGGCCACCGAAGTCAAAGCACTCAGGCCATCACTGGCCGTAATCACTCTGATGTGCTCACGTTGCAATGTCATCTGAACGATCTTGCGTACCGTAGGGCTATCATCTACTACCAGTACTGTTGGTTGAGCAGCAGGCATTTATATTGACCTCCTTTGTGTTCCTGGCGACTGGAAGCCACCATCTCTTTCGGGGGTTCCGTTAAGATTTTGCATCAGACCAACGGGAGATGATTGCATGGGATCACGACCACGGGCCATTTGTGTATTGCGATGCGCACGATAAACCTGATATTGTTGTACTTCGTGATCGATTTCGGATAAGAATACTTTCCACGCAACGCTCAATTGGCGACCTGTATGCGAGTTGCCTACCTCATCAGTTAAGAGTGTGGTAAAAACAAAACGCAGGAACGCCGCCAATCCCTGCACTGCCTCCCAATAGAATTCTTCCAGTTGCTCCCCTTTGACTACCTTATTGAGAGTGAGTATATCATTACAATCAAGTTGCCCATACGCAAAGGTGACGGTATCCAAAATGGAATGTTGCTTGGCCAGCGTATGCAAGGATGGTGCAAAACGACGCTCTAGATAGCGCACAATCTCTACTGATGGCAGTTGTCCTCGACCACGCAAGCTCCTAGCAAACTTCCCATGATGACTCAATAAACCATTAATACACTCTGATAAGGTGGTAATCAAGCCGAGGAGATGTTGTTCTGGATGAGAAGAGTGCCTTTGATAGGCTAAGGTATATTGACATTTAATGATCACATTGGAGAGATCCTGTTGTAACTCGGTCTCCATCGCCGTATCCACAACTTCAATCAAACGGAGTTCGAGCAAACGGATCATAATGCGTGCCACACGAGCTTCGGGGGTCATAAGCACAAGTGAGACCGCTTGTAAAGGTAACTCGCCATTGGCCAGACAGAGCACTTCTATATATTCCTGGCTCAGACCAAGGCTACGAACATCTTTGCTCACTTCTGGTAGCCAGCGTGCTACAGTGGTGCGCGTCAGGTGGTGAGTCATGCCTTCACCCATGATCTCTTCCCACTCATCCGCTTGGCGCAATGCCTCCAATAACACTGAATCGACGTTGAGAGGTTGCATCGTGGTCTCTAGCGGCACAATTTGACGATGGAAAGCAAAACGCCCATTCACCCAACGCAGGGCATGGCTGATGGATTGCGTGACCGCGAATTCCAGGCAACGCTGCATCTCATTGGCACTCATCCATCCTCGCTCGACCAGCATCGCTAGCGCCATTTGCATATTGCCCTGTGCCATCTCACGAATCATCTGAGCGCGCGGAGGGTCAAGTTTATTGACCAGACATAACATGCCTAGTAAATCAGATTGCGCCACACCCTCTTCATGTAACCCGACAATCTGACCTTTGCGCAAACTAATAGAGAGTGTCTCTGGCCCAGAAGACACAAATAACTTACCCGTTTTCTCACTCAGCGCGAGCATTTTTAAGATGGACTGGAGACCCAACGTTTGTAAGTCTCCGTCCATGATGCGGTCTTGCTGATCCATTCTTAAAATCCCTAGTTTCTTAATATCGACTAACCCGCAAGTTGCTCTTTGATTATGGCAAGCGGTCTTATTCTATGCAGTCTGACACCTGTTCTATAGACAGACCTGCTTGATAGCACTTAATAAACGATTTATGTGGAAGGGCTTATTTACGTATGCCACTCCCTTCCCACGCAAATACGAGTGGCGAATAGGATGTTCTAATTGAGTTAACGCGCTTACCACAACAAATGCGGGTACCCCACGTAACGAGCTGTTGGTAAGACAGCGTATTACTTGATAGCCATTCATCCAGGGCATAATGAGATCCGTCACAACGCAATGCGGGAACCAATCCACAGACACTTCCAACGCTTCCAGCCCATCATAAGCCACAATTACTTCATACCCAGGCTCGCAACTCAAGCATTGCTGTATAGAACGTGCCATTATCTCATCATCATCAACCACCAACACCCGGCATACACCATCTTCATTCTTGCTCTGCTCGTGCAACAACGGCAAGGCCGCACCCTGAGCCTCTGCTAATACAAGGCGATGCAACACTTCCAGATAGCGCTGTAGCCGCCCCATCTCAAAAGGCTTTTCTAACAGAGCCACCGCACCTATCTGCTCTAGCATCGCACGTGACACTGAACGGCTACTCAGTACTATAACGAAGCGGGGCTGAGACCATGTCTTATTATAGCTTTTTATGCCTTCTAATGGCAATAACCCATTTTGTAAGAATGAATTTTGCATTGCTCCACTCTGTAGCCACGCATCTACGTCGTATAACAAGACATCACCCGCCCACGCCTCCCTGCTGCTGTCTTCAAGCGTTTGCACCGCAGTCTGGACGAGGGTTTCGTATCCCCAACACTCGATATTAGTGACAAGCACTCGGCTAAAAACATCTTGCTGACCAACAATAATCTGCACACGCAACGGTCGCCACAGAGCCATCAAAACCTCCGCTGTGGAAATTCCCTTTCAGAATAGCTTCCCTGAGTCTAACAGAGAACCTCCCTTTCCACACAAGTGTATACTAAAAACCGTTACGTATCTATGAAAAATTACTCTCCTCACATTAAATTCTTATTAAATTGCCCCCTCTACCGGATGCTTTGTGTTAAGAACGAAACACATAGCCAATACCTGGCTCAGTCAAGATGTAACGAGGTCTCGACGGTTCTGCCTCTACCTTGAGGCGCAATTGGCGCACGTACACACGCAAATAGTCCGCCTCTTCTCCATATTCAGGTCCCCACACCGCGCGTAACAATGAGCGATGCGTGAGGACTTTGCCTGCGTAGAGCATGAGCTGCCTCAGTAATTCAAACTCTGTGGGTGTTAACCGTACCTCCTGATCACCCGCACGCACCTGCCGCCGCTCCACATCCATGTAGATATATCCATCCTCACTGGTGAAGATCTCTGGATGGCCTTCTACTACAGCCTCGTTAGACTGCGCTCTGCGCAGACAGGCGCGCACACGGGCTTGTAGTTCATCATTGCCAAAGGGCTTCGTCAAGTAATCATCAGCGCCCAGGTCCAGCGCACGCACTTTCTCTTTCTCTTCTGAGACAGCCGAAAGTACGATGATTGGTGTCTGAAGCGTCTGACGTACCTGTGCACAGACATCTAGCCCGTCTAATTCTCCTGGCATACAGAGATCAAGCAATATCAGGTCTGGCTGATGGAGGTTCACCATCTCCAACGCCTGCTTGCCATCGCCCGCCACCAATACATCATAGCCGCTCATAGAGAGGTTGCGGCGCAGTATGCGTTGAATTGGTGCCTCATCGTCAACAACAAGAATGCGTTTCCTCTTGCCCCTCATAGCTATAATTCCTCCCCTGCTTCGTGAGCTTTCTGTAAAACACTTGCATCGTTATCAGACTCTCTCCTATCTACAAAAGAGGTCTTCTCAGGAACAACAGAATATGGATGAACTGGCAACGTGAAGCGGAAGCATGATCCTATAGCCTTCGTTGCTTCTTGCACATCAGACACTCCTTCGACCCAGATACGCCCCTGATGCGCTTCAATAATTCCTCGACAAATAGCTAATCCTAAACCATCACCATATGAGCGCAAACTATAAAATGACTTAAAGATATGCTCACGCTCACGCTCAGGAATTTCTTGACCATGGTCAATCACTTGGGCATGCAATAGAGTATCAATACACTCCAATTTGATGACAATCTCTGTATGCGCCGGACTGTGATGTACGGCATTTTCTAGCAAGTTATAAAACACACGCTCCAGTTGTACATGATCCGCAAGCACCAATGGCAGTGCCGCTTGAAACTCCATGCGCAAGCTATGGTTCGCTAGGACGCGCTTCATTTTGGCGAGCGTCCCATGCACTACTTCTACAACGTCGCACCACTCCTTTTCAAGGCTCAAGGCACCCATCTCAATGCGCGACAAATCAACTAGAGCATTTACTAAAACCGTGAGATGATCCGTTTCAGCTTCTATATCTTCTAGCATGGCACGCCAATCATGCTCTTCCCACGCGACATCGGACTGTAATAAGCCAGTCACAGCAGCTTTGATGGTCGTTAAGGGAGTGCGCAAGTCGTGTGAGACGGAGGAGAGCAGTGCTGAACGATTCTTCTCGTCACGCACCTGTTCCGTGACATCTCGTATATGTAGGATATTTGCAATTAAAACGCCTTTGGGATCATAAAGCGGATAGTGCTTGAACTGATAATGATAATCAGAAGAAACATCCTCTGAACGTTTCATTCTGGCTCTGTTCATAGCTGTCTGTTCAGGAAACTGCTCCTGTATTGGTTCAGCCGCGAGCACACAACGCACTTCTTGCCGTTGTGCACTACCTTGCACCACATCATGCAGATAACGCCGTATTTCATCGGCATTGCGTACGCCAGGTAGCAGATTAGCGAAAATGCTCTCTATAGGTTCCGAGAGATCGGCCTGTTGTGTTGTCCCAAAAAGTTGACTCGCGTATGATCCCGTTTTGAGGGGCTTGCCACATAACAATGCTGCTGCTGGATTCATATACTGGCAAATGCCATTGAGATCGACTACAAACCAGGCATCTTTGACATCATAGGCAGTTTGCTTAAACTGCATGATGAAGCGCCCCCATTCGCCTACTATGCCGGTACGAATCAACGCCTCTTCTACATTGCGCGTCAACATGAGCAGGGTATCGGCGAGCATTTCTTTCTGCTCTTCCAAGGGCTTTTTTTGTTCGGGGACTAGCTGTACTTGTGAGGCCAAAACTGGGGGCAGGCCATCTGACGCCTCATTATCTACTTCCGGGGCACTTCCACTCCGGTCAGCAGCAATCATAGCTTGTAGATCCTGCTCCTCTGTAGTGAGCAGATGAGCACTGACGAAGTGTAACAGGCTGGAGAAGCTCACACCAAATGTACGCTGTGTCTCTTCACGAACACGGGCAAACATTTCAAGCTCTTTTAGACATTGCCCACGCAAGGCTTGCTCGTCAACATTCCCCGCAACGCTGGCTTCGTCGATGGTTTGTGCTCCAGACAAATTCTGCACATAGATCTGCTCAAATTGCTCGATAGTTTTTTGAAAACGGCTACGGCGCTGTGCCGCTTCGAGCTGTATCCCATTATGGATGGCCACCGTTACTTGGCTGGCAAACAGGGAGAGAATATCCGTTTTCAGCGGCGTAAAGCCACCTGGCTCTGGCGAGCAGAGCAGTAGAGCGCCAAAAACGGTGGTTTCCGTTACTAACGGATAGCAGAATATAGAATGAACGCCCAGCTCCGTGGCAAAGATACGGCTATCGGGAAAATTCGTATCCACTGCTATATCATGAGAAACGTGAGGCTGACGACGTAGTAATGTGCGGCCAATAATACAGGTCTCTCGCACCGATGACGGACGACCCAATACCCGGCTTACGGCGGCTGCATCCAATCCTGATTGAGCAGCTAATGACAACCGTCCCTCACGTCCATCATGCATGATGATCATTGATGCTACATCCAGTGTATTTGCGATACCAACCACAATTTGATTGAAGATAGCAGAAAGATCCATCTTCGCGTTTAAAGCGCGCGTGACATCTTTGAGCACCTGACGCTGCCGGTCTTGAATCGCTACCGTCCCACCCAGCTGAGCACTTTCAATCGCCGTTGCTAATACGCGAGCGACAGCGTTAACAAAGCGTTGGAGTGTCGTGTCATCATACGTGTGAACAACGGTACTTCCTAATTCAAGCGTACCCAAGACACGATCTTCAACCATTAGAGGTGCAATCAATGTCGAACGCAATTGCTGGGAACCAACGAGCAGGGCATCACCACAGCAGGCAGGTGAACCCTCAAGGCCATTGGGATGGTCTCTCACAATGAGGTTTGGAGCAGACAGAATCTGCTCTAGCATAGAGCCAGTGAGAGGATGCTGATGATGAGAGGCGCGCCAAGCACCTCTCTCTCGCTGGCAGACAGTTACACGCACCGCCTGACGATCATAGCGCAAAAGTCCTATTCCAAATATATCGAACGGTATCGCTTGTTCTAACTCTACCGCTAGACTGGTATAATCAGGTTTTACTCCGCGCACACTAGACACGATACGTGCAACACGCTCAACAAGTGCAGACTTTTCTAGTATGTCTGTATCAATTTTCGCTTCCATTGCTCTCTGTCAGTCCTTGCCGACCACATAGTTGCAAACGACATTCTTGTCTGATCCATCTTGCATAGAGTTGTGAGGGCTATACACAAGCACAGTGCCCCCAAAGAAACAACATTACTGAATACATTATAAACACTGAAACAACACTCCTACATAGATGATAAACAACGTGAAGTACCCCTAAGCTTTCGCCCAGGAGCTTCTACAGGTTTCCCTGTTGGCTCCTTCCAAACCAAAAGGTGTTGTTTCCCTTTGCACAGGATATTAACTGCTGCATTTGTGTCTCTATCTAGCTCACACCCACATTCGCATGAATGCCAACGTACAGATAGCTCTTTCTTGCGAATAGTACCACATCCGCTGCATGCTTGGCTAGTATATCTGGGGTCCACTTTCACAATAGTACGACCGGCCCATGCTGCCTTGTACGTACACATCTGTTGAAAGGTGCCCCATCCAGCGTCTAATATTGATTTATTGGCGTGCTGTCTTCGTTATGAATCTTCTGTCCGCTGTTTGAGGGCTTTCACCGTTTGGTCAAGCCGGTAATTTAGCTTTTGCACCTCTGCACTGTTCCACCAAGGTTGTAGCTCTGCTCTTGCTTTGCGTCAATAACCTCAATAGCAACAACGGTTTTGCGTAGAGTAATGAGTTCTTTGATGCCCCAAGCTCAACTTCCACGTTTTGCGTACCCCGTTAACTCAACATAGCCCAGGCCATCCACGGGCTTGCCAGCATACTGTCCCTCAAGAGTGACGGCCCCCTCCCAATAGGTGTTTCCCGTGGAATTGAGCGTTACCAGTTCTTGATCTTTTAATTGTGGAACAATGGTCAAACTCATAGGTAAGTGCGGATCGTCAATAGTAAGCCGCCAACCAGAAGGATAGGTAATGCCAGTGATAGGACTTGCCCATTTATCCAGCACTGTCACATGTAATGCATTGCCAGAGAGTAAGTGATCGAGACCATCGGCGTCAATGTAGCCAACATAGGTTGAGAGTGTCCGGCCAGTTGCATCGCGAATGAGGTAGACCATCATCTCGGTATTGTCATTCAATTGTATGCTATACCAATCCCAACCACTATCACCCAGCGTCAAGAAATTTCCCCACTGATGATCCATCCACGCCTGACCCTCGATACTGAGTTGCTGACCGTGATCAACAATTGTCCCAGTCACTGCCATGCGGGTACGCGAATAGTAGTATGAATATCCCGCCAAACCATAGGTAATGAGACCATTACCATTATGCAATGTTGGTGGCTTGCGTCCCACTAGCTGCAAATTGATGGCATAGTCCTTCATCGCTGCGACCAGCTGATCTTGTCCATTTAAGCCTTGCACAGACCAGTCCCCTACGCGCACATCAATACCCCTTGCTCCGCTAAGAACCGGTGTAGACGACGTAATACGCCGCTGATCGTAATGGAACTCACCGCGTGTGATGTCGCTGATCGCAAAATGCGCCAGATAGATGGGTAGGAAATTACCGCGCGCTACTTGGAAGACAACTAGCTCAAAGCCATAGCTGTGCTGCTGACCATCTGCTTGGGTCGCTACAAAATGCCCTGTATAATACCACCACTCGGTGAGATTGTTATGCGCTCCTTCATCCTCTGGCAAGCGAATAGGTGGTAGCTGCTGTGCTACCTGTTTCTCACTTACTGGCGGTAATTGCTGTGAGGTACTAATCACGCCAGGAAAAGAACAGGAGGAGAGCATGATTCCTAATAATAGACAAATTGTCGGAAAGTTCGCAAAGCGCTGCTTATATCTCAATACTCCACTCATTAGTCTCCTCCAACTTGTACATCTCGCTGTTTATCTTTCAGCGTCTTATCATCCTGCACACATGCACGTTCAGTGGTCAGCACTTCAGCTAAAGCAGGAGGACGGTGCTGGACGCCAACAAAAGGCAACCACCAGTTCCAATCACCCAACAAGCGCATTGTTGCCGGAACCAGCAGACCACGCACCAATGTTGCATCTAAGATAACGGCTAAGGCCATACCAAGCCCCAACGCTTTCACTAAGATCATATCTGCGGTGGCAAAACAGGCGCTCACGACAATCACAATGACTGCTGCACTGGTAATAATAGCTCCACTACGCTGCAAACCGAGCGCGACAGCTTGTGTATTGTCACCAGTCTGCCAGAAAGCTTCCTGCACACGCGAGAGCAGAAAGACCTCGTAGTCCATGGAGAGGCCAAACAGCGAACAGAAGAGCAAAATGGGGCTGGACGCTTCCACAAAGCCCAGTGGCGTAAAACCAAGGAGTTGATGTAAGAAGCCGTTCTGAAAAATGACGACTAATGCCCCATAACTCGCCGTAATCGAGAGTGTGTTCATCACGATTGCTTTGAGTGGCAGCACCACTGAGCGAAACAAGAAAAGCAGGACAATGTAGGTCGTTAGGGCCACAATCAGTATTGCTCTGGGAAAATCCGTATAGAGGGTATCTACATAGTCCATATTGCCTGCCGTCGCGCCATCTACCAGCACAGAGATACCATGCCCCGCAGACGTATTGCGTATCGTGAGCACCAACTCTTGCGAGTGTGGATCAACCATGCCGTACTTGCTGACTACTTGCACCATCATGGTATTGCCCGCCACGGTAGATCTGGCGAAAGCGGCAAGATAGGGGTCGCTAATCTGTTGCGCATGAGTATACAGCAATTCGTACTGCTCTAAGGTGAAACGAGGATCAGCGCTGACAATACTATCCACACGCTCCACACGAGGATCGGCCTCAATGCGCTTGACATAGTAATACAGATCACGAATATTGTCCGGCAACATCACGTCGCCTTTCGTCTGTACAGCTAGAATGATCGGTGTCGTTTCGCGCTGATTAAAATGTTGAGCGAGCAGACTGAAAGCCTGGCGCGATGGGACATCCGCTGGCAAAATGGAGGCGTCAGGCGCGGAGAAGCGTACGCCCAGAAAGGGGAGGCCAAAGCCAAGCAACAGGCATAGTACCGGCAGGAATACACGCACAGGATAGCGCATCACCAACTGCGAGAGTCGATACCAGAAACCATGCTCTAGCTCACTCCGGCTACCAGTTGAACGTCTCCACAAACGCGGCAAACGTACCGGCCAAGCATTCACTTTGAGACCCATGATGGAGAGGATCGCAGGTAAGAGTGTCAAAGCGGCCAGTACAGCTAACATGACCACCATGACGCCACCCATACCAACTGAGCGCAGCATATTAATGCGAAAGAATATTAAGCCGAAGAGGCCGATAGAGACAGTTAAACCAGAGAAAGCCACAGCACGCCCAGCAGTCGTTACCGTCACTACGACTGCCTCATCAATATCCCGCCCATGCGCTATCTCTTCCCGAAAACGACTGACCATGAATAACGAATAGTCTACGCCCAAGCCAAGACCAAAGAGCGTGGTAATGTTCAAGACGAAGATAGATAATTCGGTGAGATGACCAAGCCCGAAGATTAAGGCGAGCGAGACAACCACGGCAAAGCCACCCACTAATGCGGGGAGCAGGGCCGCGATCACTGACCGAAAGACAAACAGTAGTGCAATAAGTGCAAAAGGAAAGGCAAGCAGTTCGGCACGACGTAAATCTCGTTCACTGACGGACTTGATATCTTCGTAGAAAACGGGACCGCCCCCAATACGGTATTGCAGATCCGGCACAGCTTGCAGGCGCTGTTCTAACTCAGGTAATAACTTGGGAGCGCTATCGGGATTGGGCTTGAGTTCGATATTCACGTATGCGGCCTTACGGTTCTGTGCGATCTGACGGGGGTTATCCTCAAAAGTGACAATACGTGCCAGCTCAGACCAGCCGTTGATGCGTGTTAATGACTGTTGAACCTCTTGCACAAATTGTGGATCATCTACGGTATACCGCTCACTGGTATAAATAACCTGTACGATGGTCAGGTTGAGATGCAGTTTCTGCACGAGCAGATCAATCGCCTTTTGCGACTCGGCATCAGGGTTGTAAAGGCCACCTGAACGTAATACCTGACTTGCCTGTGGGGCAAAAGGGAGGGCAACAATGACGGCAACCATCCAGCAACCCACGATCCACCAGCGGTAACGAGTGGCTATCTTGCCTAGATGGACGAACATTGCAAAACCTTTCTTGTTGCGGATATGGCGTTTTCTTTTGTGCCGCTGGGCAGAGCAGAGTGCGGCGCAGATGATATCTCTTATTGGGAATCATAGCATGAACTTACTATGCTAGCCAGGAAAGAGATAGCGGTGAATAACCGTTTTTGAATCTTCTTTTGATGATCTTATCTTATACCAAAACATCAGAATTATGAAATTCCTTCTATACATAAAACAATAGCAGTGATATAATTAGATATCTATAGAAAAATCTCATTCTTCTAGGGAGTATTGAAGATGCAACAACAGGGGCAGCTTAGTTGGAAAGATAGAAGACGTCAGAGGCGTAAGTGGAACATCTTTGGGAGTGCAGCATTTGTTATCATCATCTCCATTATCATAACCGCCACTTTCAGTCTAATTGGTACGCTTTCTCCTACTACAGGTACTGCAATAATTGGAAGTGTAGCACTTTTGCTTACCTTTCTGACTTGGCGATATCCGCGTCCACCGGCCCTACCAACGTCCGCCCCGAGTGCCGGGGTGGACACAGTCACATTGCAAAACACAGGGAGTATAGCGATTGCACCTCCTGTAGTTACCGTGCCTGCTATTAGTCCTTTTAACGCGTTGGTAAGACTGCTTGACCCGAAGAATTTCTATGGAAGGTTAAGCGAACGAAGTACATTGGTAGAAAAAACTCGCCAGAAAGCATCGACCTCAATAGTAGGACCACGCAGGATCGGCAAAACGTGGCTATTGCAATACTTGATGCTGGTCGCACCGACAGAATTGGGGGCAACTTATCATCTAGTGGATATGTCGGCGCAATTGGCTGACTTTAACACACTGATTGATTTTGTTGAGTCCGTTTTCCAAGAGCTAAAGAAGCAGATGCAACCTGGAACGATAGAGAATACCATCCTGGAAGAATCGTTAGTAGCGCTCAGGGAAGAGCAAGCGAAAGCTGAGCCTAATATACTCTCTGTGTTAGAGAGGGCCATGCGAAATCTTTCGCGAGAAGGAATCGTGTCAGTACTATGCATCGATGAATTTAACAGTATCACGAACAGTCCCCAGCGCAAAAGGCAATTTAATCTGGACTTTTTCAGGAGTTTACGTGGAATGGCAGATAGCCAGAGCACGAGCTTGGTGCTAGTTATAGTCAGTCAAGACCCGCTGAAAAAGATAGTGGGGAGGGTTGGACACGAAAGCGGATTCTTTAACATCTTCAACCATATAAGGCTCGGATCTTTTAGTCTGGAGGAAGCAGAAGATTTTGTGCAGACGAAAGGGGATCAGGCCCAGTTTTGTGACCTTGAGAGAGATTATCTACTGAAGCTGGGTGGAAGGGGGCGGTGGATATGGCGCAAGTACTGGCCGGTGCTGCTAGAGCAGGCAGGTGAAGTAATATGGTCACATAGAGCGCCTGTCACTGGTTATCACCAACCTGGAGAGAGGCAATATTGGAAAATGGTGAAAAGGAAAGTAGTAGAGAGATCGGTATTCTGAGGTATAATAGAGTCAGAGATCTGAATAAACAAAGAGTACCAGTGGCTTATAAGACTCTTAAGAGGTGATGACAGATACTTGTTAAAGAGTATGGACAGCGCGACTTCTCAGAGAAATGGGTGAGGGATCTTGGCAACACAGAAGCAGCAAAATGAAAATAAACCACCTATGCAGAACAACACACAGTCGCTGCGTTACCTTTTATTGGTATCTATTGGCTTGGCATTACTGGGAATAGTGATTGCTTTAACTCTCCCAGCGTTGAATAATCAACAGAACTGGGTTACCATTTTGTCAATTGCTTTGGCTTCCCTTAGCGCTGTGTTCAGCCTACTCCAATCGCTACCTACGTTGTCCAGAAGAAGCTATAGACCCGGAGCAATTGCAGCTTGAACGCCTAAAGATAGGCTGGTCGCAAGAAAGAGTGGCCTCAGAACTCGGCGTTGACGTGAAGACATATGCTCGTTGGGAGAGAGGAGTCCAAGCGCCCACTGCTGCAACGGCTTGGATGCTTAATCAACTTTTTAGAAAAGAGAGTGAGGAAATAGAGGAAAGGCTATTTGAGGAAGAGGAAAGGCTATTAAGAGAGAGAATGTTAGCATTACCCAGCGAGCCGAAAGAGAGGGGTAAGTTGACGCGAGATTTTAGCGGCTCTCTCTTTCGCGTGAATGAGCAGTTGCTAGAGCCAAACGAGTTTTATGGAAGAGAACAAGAACGCAGCGAACTGCTGGCAGCAGTGGCACAGGAAGGCTCTATTTCAATTGTAGGACCTGCCAATATCGGTAAAACTTGGCTACTTACATATTTTAGTCTAGTCGCTCCTGCTAGATTGGGTGGGAAGGTGAGTGTAGGCTATGTAGATGCTGCTCTGCCAGCAAATAATACAGTAAGGGGTTTTGTGAAGGAAGCCCTCAAAGCACTTGATGAAGAACCTTTTACTGAATGGAACGTAAATTTAGAGTTTTTTGGAAAATATGTGCACAGATTGCAGGAAGATCGGTTGGTAGTGCTTTGTATTGATAATTTTGACAAATTAGCCCAGCGTGAGGGTTTTGATCGCAGTTTTTTTGAAGCCTTGCGTGCTATGGGTCAGAGGGATATGAGTTTTGTGACGGCCAGCGAAAAAAGGTTGGTGGATATAGTGAGTACAAGTACTCAAAGCAGTCATTTTTTCAATATCTTCAAGCAGATAAAGCTGGCCCCATTTACCAGAGCGGAGGCCAGGGAGTTTGTTGAGGACAAGGGAATGCGAGCAGGATTTAGTAGGAAAGAGCAAGAATACTTGTTAGAGTACGCTCAGGATCGTATAGGACAGTGATTACCACTGCACTTGCAACGGGCAGGTAAACTGCTATTAGAGGATAAAAGGAGAGGGGAAGAGGACCTG
>VBJK01000066.1:16186-41029 GCA_005879655.1 Chloroflexota bacterium
AGTTGGATAAGCAATACAAGCAAATCATGTGGACGTGATCCTACGCGAAGCTGTGACCTCGGATTATCAGCCCAGAATGGTGTTGAACGCAGTTTTCCCAACATTATTTTGACCTCCAATTAAAGTAATTCCATCTATATCAGGTATCTCTAATTGTTCAAATTCTTTGAAATTATGTATATATAAGCGGTTAATCATAAATGTTGTCCCATCCTCTGATAATACTATCTCGATCAATAGCTGTAGGGAATTTTGCTGTCAGTATAACACTATGTTATACTCTCGTATAGAAGAGAGGATCAGCCATGCCCACACAAGCAGATCGGATAGCAACACTAGCAACGTGGCTTTGCTGAACCTCTGCTATGTTCACAACGAGAGAAAAGCAGCATATGAGCGGTCCTCTCATTTGAGAAGAGACGGAGATGATACGACTTAAATATCAGCACCACATACAAACAGGCAATGGAACTGAGGCGGTTTCATGACGAGCGATCTCAGCGGACTAGCAGGTAAAATGCTAGGTACATGTATACTCGAAAAATTGTTGGGTCAAGGTGGCATGGGAGCTGTTTATCTTGCCCGACAAATACGTCCAGCGCGTCATGTCGCTGTCAAAGTGCTTATGCCAACGTCTGCCCCCGCTAGTGAAATTTATCAGGAGTTCCTTGCTCGCTTCCGTCGTGAAGCTGATGTGATTGCACGTCTTGAACATGTCAATATTGTTCCAATCTATGAATATGGTGAACAAGA
This sequence comes from Chloroflexota bacterium, assembly GCA_005879655.1. The sequence goes on from VBJK01000066.1 coordinate 16,940, forward strand.
CGGTAGAGCATATCTGGTAATGCCTTATATGACTGGTGGCAGTCTACGTGACGTTTTAACCAGACATGGCCCACTAGCACTACAAGAAGTTCTGCCCTACATCGACCAGGCAGCAGCCGCACTGGACTATGCACATGCCCATGGCGTCATCCATCGGGATTTGAAGCCCGCCAACTTCCTGCTTCATGCCGATGGTAGACTTGTATTAGCAGACTTTGGCATCGCACGCATCCTACAAGATAGTAGAACACCAACAGAGGCAAAAACGTTAACGCACGCCAGTATGTTACTTGGTACCCCTGATTACATGGCTCCAGAGATGGCGCTCGGCAAAGTAGTAGACTATCGCTCTGATATTTACGAATTGGGCATCGTGCTTTTTCAGATGCTCAGCGGACACCTGCCATTTACAGGCGACACTCCTTATGCCGTCTTTACACAACACTTGCAAGAGCCTGTCCCGCTACTTCATACAACTAACCCAAACATTCCGCCAGCGGTCGATGCAGTCATTCAAACTGCCACCGCCAAACAGCGCGAAGAGCGCTACACCTCAGCAGGGGCATTGGCAACGGCTCTACGTAACGCTGCAATGAGAACTACCTCCTCATCGCATGTGCAGCAAGAAGATATTGCTACAGCTATCTCCCCATTGTATCCAACTGTACCACCCTCACAACATCACACTCCACCTCCTCAAGTACCATCACTGACGCCTATAGCAGAGCCTTACAAGCGCACTCCTGTTAGTTATGGGCCATCAAGCTATCCGGATCTTCATGAGCGTCTTACTTGTCCTCATACTCATCATCGGTGGTGTTTTCCTTGGCCTACAACTCGGCAAGAACGCAACAGCCAATAATCCTACACCAACTACCACAAATCTCTCTATAACAGCGACGACTGCCACAATACAGACAACTGCTACACCTTCTACCGCAAGTACAGTAACACCAACTAAGCAAGCTACTCCTACCCCTGTAAATCAACCTACCCCTATTCCAACGACGGCAACTACTACTATCCCAGTTGGAGGACAATTGTATACAACCACCAGCCCCGGCCATAATTGCGACACCAATGGGGGAACCTGGACAGATTACAATGGTGTCAAGATTAGCTGCCAGAACAATGGCACGACTATAAGCAATGTTGCACCATCAGCGACTCTACAAGGAACTTTTCTCACACAAATGCCCGGTCAGGTATATCCTAATAATTACGTGATACAGGCTAAAATGCAACGGGGAGCAAATTCTGCTAACGACTTTGGTCTCTACTTCCGTAATCAGCCAGGAGCAAATCAACAGGGAACCTATACATTTTTAATTCATGCAGATGGTACATGGAATGCCTATCTATACGACAACAATACCGGTAGCCCAACGAAATTGACAGGCGGCAATTTCGGCGATCCGCATGCACCAGTCACGCTAACTGTGGTAGCCAACGGCTCACAATTTCGTTTCTACGCTAATGGCAACTTACTCGGCAGCATCAATGATAACACCTATACCAGCGGAACTGTTGGCATTGCAGTAGATCAGGGGGGAAGTGTTGTGGTCAGCAATTTCACTGTCTATGCTACATTGTAGAGTTTTTTATGTTATACTCTCTTACAGAAGCGAGGATCAGTCACAACCACATCCATACAAGAATATGAGAAGACCTCTCATTTGAGAAGAGATAGAGATGATACGACTTAAAGATCATTTTCGCGTACAAACAGGGGTAGGCCCACCAGTGACCGTAGGAGACATTACAGTGACTCCGCAATTCGAGGCAGTCATCGTCCGTTTGGCCAGCAGCGGCTTCATCTGGAATCGACCAACGGCTATTCTAGTAGAACAAAACGGGCACATAACACGCTTCCCGATTAGAGATATCACTCGCATCCTTCTATTATGGCTTCTGAGCTTCAGCTTGCTACTTTCCATTATGAGCTTCATCAAGTTTTCTCGACGAAAGGTAATCAGACCATGATCGACACCAGAACCAGAGTTCTCTCACTCGCAGAGAAGACCAGTGAACAATTCTCCTCTCTCTTCGACAGAATATTTGCCGCTGCCCACTCCGAATCCGTGTACAGTAAACCTGTTATATCAGGCAATTATACGGTTATTACAGCTAGCGAAGTCACCTCCGGTGGTGGCTTCGGCTCAGGTGGAGGTATTGGACCAGAGCTTCCTCTCTCAATAATCAAAAAGCGACCAGACGAGGCGGCATCTCATGCAGAGCAAGTCAACAGCGGTGGCGGTGGCGGCATTGGTGGCGGTGGTGGCTCCGCCGGGCGACCAGTGGCCGTTATCATCATTGGGCCAGAAGGTGTCACCGTCAAACCCGTCCTTGATGTCACCAAGATCGCCCTCGCTGGCATTGCTACCGGGATAGTCATGCTAACGACACTCAGGAAGATGCGGAAAATGAGCAAAGGTTGACTTTTACCGCAATTGAAACTCCTTGGTCCTAGCAGCACGTATAGAAAGCACAATTACCTCATGTCATAAAAACTCGGCTTTTCTATAGCATAAAAGAGAGCTTTGTATTTCTCCTGGATGGACTTGCCCTTTATGGGTGCCCTGCCCGCTCTATAGTCAGGGCATTGGTGGCACGATAGCCGCCTGCTTGTAGAGATCGTTCATCAGGCGATCCTTGAAGCCTAGCGGATTAGCTAGCAACGACCTGAGTCTGAAGAAGATACTGCCCCTGACCTGTGGAGAGTTCCGGTCAAGCTGTATATGCCTGGGCATCTCTTCGGGATTGGCCCAGGCAGCTGGCGTGCCAGAGCCGATCTGGTAGGCTGCCTGACCGATATAGAGATGCACATTGCGGCCTGCCACTTCCTTAGACCACCAGTCAACTAATTTCTCATAGGGTGCTCGATCATAGCCAATGTTCCAGTAGAGCTGTGGCGCGATGTAGTCAAGCCAGTGATGGCGAAGCCAAGTACGCGTATCGGCATAGAGATCATCGTAGCTCTGAAGCGCCCGCGTATCAGAACCAGTGAGATCAGTGGCCTTATTGCGCCATACACCAAAGGGACTGATGCCAAACTTGACATGCGGCTTGACCCGTTTAATGCCCATCGAGAGTTGCTGGATGAGCTGATTCACATTATCGCGCCGCCAATCAGCTTTGCTGGCGAAGTGCCCGTTATTAAATTGTTTGAAGGTGGCATCATCGGAAAAATCCTGCCGGGCGACAGGATAGGGATAGAAGTAGTCATCCATGTGCACTGCGTCGATAGCGTAGTTGCTAACGACTTCGAGGATACTGTTAATGACGAACGCTTGGACTGCCGGAAGCCCTGGATTGTAGTAGAGTTTGCCGCCGTAGCTGACGATCCAATCGGGATGCTGGCGCGCCGGATGGTTGGCAGCTAGCTCGTTAATATCATTGTGCTGGCTGAGACGATAAGGGTTGAACCAGGCATGAAATTCAAGGTTGCGCCTGTGAGCCTCAGAGACCATAAAGGCTAGCGGATTATAGCCGGGATCTTTGCCCTGTATTCCCGTCAGATAAGCTGACCACGGGCTATACTGCGAGGGGTAAAAGGCGTCAGCGACTGGCTTGATCTGGACCACGATGGCATTCAGGCACATCTGCTGCACTTGATCCAGCAAGTTTGTGAACTCCTGCTGCTGCACGGCAACTGGCAATCCTGGTCGTGAGGGCCAATCCAGATTTTCGACGGTGGTGATCCACACGCCACGAAACTCTTGTGGGGGCCGAGGTTTCATAGAACTCGTTGGTGATTGGTCAGGCTTCTCGGTCGCTAGAGCACTAAGAGGCTTTTCACAAGCCATATTGCTGTCTCCTCTGTGGATGATAGGTAGGTAAGCCAGCGAGGCTAGCACAGCACCAAGACAGGTAAGCGCAAGAAGAGTGGTGAGAAGCACTGGTTTCCATCGTAATCTGGTAAGCATCTCGTCCTGCCCCTCATTTTGGAGTTGATAGTTTAAACGTCTTCTACAAAGAACATACGCTACTAGAGACGTAGAGAACTTCATGTCGGTAACGCTTTAAAGTGGAGATGAAAGAAATGTCATGTGCAGCGAAGGAGAGATGCTATGGTGTTCAGGACGCCTCGCCACCTGCGGTGGCTCGCCTGTTTGAAGTGGTCGGTGGGTTGGGCTACGCCCAACCCACCGACCACTTCAAACGACTTGCGATGCGTCGTCTCTTGTATCTGGTGACTATGGCGCTGTCTCTTTCGACCCACCTACCACTTCAAACGACTTGCGATGCGCCGTCTCTTGTATCTGGTGACTATGGCGCTGTCTCTTTCGACCCACCTACCACTTCAAACGACTTGCGATGCGCCGTCTCTTGTATCTAGTGACTATGGCGCTGTCTCTTTCAACCCACCTACCACTTCAAACGACTTGCGATGCGCCGTCTCTTGTATCTGGTGACTATGGCGCTGTCTCTTTCGACCCACCTACCACTTCAAACGACTTGCGATGCGCCGCAGGCGCTGAGAATGCTAGAAAAGGATTGCTTAGGCACGAGTGCTGGCGTCATAAGCCCCATACTGGCGCAGAATGTTCATCACCTCCTGCTGCCGCTGGTCTGTCTTTACGGTGACAAGTACGTGGCCTGCCTCAACCTCTTTTTGATAATAGCGAGCTTCCTCCTCTGGTACCCCCATATTGGTGAGAGCGCCAAGAATGCCACCAGTCGCAGCTCCAAGCAGAGCACCACCTAGCATCGACGCCAGGATACCCCCTGCGATGGCCGGACCAAACCCAGGGATTAAAAGAGCTGCGCCAGCACCTAGAAGGCCCCCTATCACACCTCCACCACCAACACCTGCCGCCACCTTTGTTCCTGTATCAGCTCTCGCCTCCCCAGTAGCCTGTTCGCCACGCCTGATAAAACCAATCTGCTGATCAGTAAACCCCGCACGCTCAAGAGCTTGAATGGCTTGTTCCGCTTGTAAGCGGTCCGTGAAGACACCTACCACCGTTGAGCGATTCATCGCTGCCATAGTTATTTTCTCCTTCCCAAGATAAGTTGATGGAAAGAGCAAAAAGTCTTGCACTTTTCCCCTTCCATCATGCTTTCTCGCGAGTAGCGCTAGTAGAACTTTTTTTATTCACATTTCCTTACCAGGAGGATGAGGTAGTGTTCGACTCACTGAGATGCTTTGACCTAAGAGGGCACGCCCTGGATCGAAAAAAGGTTTCACATGGCAGGTCTGGACATGTTTCCTTGTTGCTTGACAAATGATTCCTCAACAAATGTGCGCATGAGCGGCACCTGGAAATCATAACCATGCTCTTTTCGTTCTATGACGCCTTTGCGCAAGAGCTTCTGCACAACTGCCAGCTCCTGCTCACCAAGCGTATCCCCTCTTAGCAGAGAGAGTAACAGCTCACGCTCGTCCTCACACAACATCTTCCCCCAAAATTCACGGAAATATGCTCTCCCCCTCTCTAACACAGCCGGTATCACCACAGCGAGATCCCGTTCAGTTGTACGCATCCTGTGTTCTCGATTCAGATGCTCAACCAGTAGATAACAGACTAATTGCACCAAGTAGGGTTGACAGCGCGTGAGACGAAGGATCTCCTCGATAGTGTTGGCATCGTAGACATGGGGGAAACCTTGCACTGGACACACGATCAATTCGCGCGCATCAGCCTCTGCCAGATAACTTATACGCAACGATTGTGCATTGATCAGGTAATCACTCCAGTAGGATGCTAGTTCGTCGATACCATGGGAACCACTGAAGAGCGTAATCCATTGGCGACGGTGTTGTGTTACATAGCGCAAAAAGTTGAGCGGCGCATGGCTTCCCGTTTCTTCGACGAATGTGCTCAAACGCTCAAATTCATCCAGACAGAGCAACCAACGTTTGCCAAGGTATTGCTGCTCGATACACTCCATCCAACGCAGCAGTTCAGGAAAAGGATCATTCTGTAGTGCGGCGTTATCCAGATCAGGGAGGCGCACATTGCGCGACCGTCTGGCCTCCTCAACCATTTGCCGAGCCAGCTCTTTCGCAAACCCGGCCATGGTCGTTGCCGTAGCCACTCCTTGCAGATCAATCACCAGAGGAATCACATCCGCCCCGATACGACGCGGCAAATACCTGAGTGCCGAGGTCTTGCCAGTACGCCGCCCACCATAAAGATGCAGGATCGTCGGTTGAGCGGATAGTACTAACGTTTCTACTTCACGAAATAGATCCTGTCGCCCCTTGAAACGATAATCAGCGCTCTCAGGCTCAAGCGCTGGTCCTGCAATGTACTCTTGTGGAACTTCGTTCTGCCGTGTGGCCCGCTCATTCAACTCATTTTGAGCAGCCTCTAGGATAGTCATCCAACGCTGCATAATATGGTTAGAGGTAGCGGCATCATCTAGATGCAAGGTGAAGGGAAGTTTTCTTGTTGTGTTACGTAACACATTGAGCGGCTTTTGCATCAATTGCGCTTGCCGATAGAACGAGCTTGCCTCTCTTGCCGCTCGCACATCCTGACTAATGTCGAGCATTTGCGGAAGGAATTGACCTACCTGCACTGGCGGTGGTGAAGGTAGCCAAGCTAGCTGATCCTCGACAACCGCAATATCACTCGTGGTCTGACAATGCTGCAAGACCTCCATGGCAATACGGATAATAATCTTCCTTACCGCTCGTTGCTGCCTGGTAGATGTTGTCAGATCTTCAACCGTTTGCAGGGCCGCTGCGGGAGTTTCTCTGTATGCTGCAACCACTATATGCTCAAGCCAGGGCAAAGGTAAAAAGGTTGCCTCATCAAAATAAGGCGGTACCCAGGGCAACAGATGCGGCAGCAACTCGCGCGGCATCGCCAGTGAACGCAACCAGAGCAGCATCATCCATAAGCATTCAGGTAGCCAGAACCAGAGGCGTAATACACTCATCGTCCACACTGCACCGGTGATCAAACCAGCGATCACACCACCTCCCAGGCTAGCAACACCCAGACCAACGCCCAGGCCAAACACTAGACCAACGCCCAGGCCAAACACTAGACCAAATATCAGACCAAATACCAGAACCCCCCCCAGACCCACACCCAGGCCAAGTATCAGGCCCAATACCAAACCTCCCAGCAGGCCAAACACCAGGCCAAACACCAGCCCACCCACCAGGCTAAACACCAAGCCCAATACCAGACCGAGTATCAGACCAAATACTAGCATAAATACAACATGCAGTAAATAAGGAAAAGAAAGAATATATAAAGTAACTAGATAGAGAACGACAAGAACCAGCATGGCTGGATATGCATACTTTCTATAATGCAGATCGCGTACAGCCAATGCTAAAAATCCCAATCCCCATCCAAACAGAAAAGCACTGGCACGTACACCAAATCGAACGCGTAGATGCACGACATAGAGCAATACGAAAAAAACAGCTACTACCATGGAAAGTACAGCATTGAGCAAGTACACCTGACGCCTGGCACGCCGCCAACGAGGTAGTGCATCTAACTCGCGCGATGAACCAGCAAAACCACGATACGGATGTAATTGTGGATGGATTTCACGCGTCCAGCGCTCAAAGGTCAATGGTTTAAAGAACGTCCAGTATAAGAGATGGAGACACTCTATTACATAGAGGCGTATCTGCTGCGCATCCAACGGTGCTGTCATCACTTTCCCCCCTTTGCCTAACCCATAAACTACTTCATCAAGAGAGAGAGCACTTGAGAGACTTTTACTAGACCCAGCAATAGCAATGCGAGCACAACTACGATGACAATCCCCATTACCCAGGCTTTCACATCCTCAAAATGGTTTCCCGCATAGCGACTGAGGCGTCCAATACGTATCGGCAGACTCCACAAGAGCCAGCGCGCAACGGTCGGCAGGACCGTAACCGGCGCGGGCATTGCTGGCTCAAAGAGCCGTCGTTGCTCAATAGTAAATCGTTCCCTGGCCTTGTCTAACGCCTTTCCCTCAAGGCGAGCGAGGCAGAGTGAATGGGCGGCAAGCTGTAGTAAATACGGATGTTGTCCCGCCCACTGTCTGGCCAGCACTTGTTCATCGACCCGCAGAGCTGGCTGTACCCCTGCGACAGTGCTAGCCGGGAGAAGCAGCAATTCATCGGCTTCCGCATCGGTGAACACATCGAGATGGTAGGTCTGGCCATTGTTGAAGAAGGTAGAGGTGACACTATCGCCTTCACGGTAATAGTCAAGCGACTTGTGAGATGTGACAATCAACATGAGCACGTTACGGTCTACCAGTGAGCGGAGATGATCATAAAATTGATCGTCAAACTCACTGTGGTATTTAAATAATACCTCGAATTCATCCAAACAAAGCACTGGTAAGATCCGATGCTGCTTGAAGACCTCCAATACTTGAGCAAATGATGCATGGTCGATTGTACTAATGCCCTGCAATGTGGCGCTCAGGCTTTTTTTGCGCTGCACATGGGGATGCTGCACCAGCGTTTGCACAATACACTGATAGAAGCTGGCCCTGTTCTGGCAACGAGCGTCCTGGAGAGAGAGAAAGATAACGACGTAGTGATCCCTATCACAGACATGCTGTTGCCACGTCAGATAAAAATGGTATAAGAGGGACGATTTTCCAACGCGCCGTTCCCCAACAATATTTAAACTCGTCGGCTGTGCACCTACCATCGCATTGGTCATCGTGTGTAAGGCTTCTTTGCGCCCGACAAACAATTCAGTACACGTAATCATCGGTCCTGCCACAAAAGGGCATGAACGGAAAGCAGATGGTAGAGTTGAGCGCTGTAACAACATACATACCTCCCCCAATCACAAACACACAATCAAATAGACAAACATCAACAGTTGCTCATATCACCACATTTTTTATTAGTATAACTTAAAGGATGTAAAGATACAACCGAATTTATATAGAAAAATCACTACTCAGGTCTCTTTTCTCCTGCGCCGCCTTCGGCGGCGGGGTGAGGAAGAGGAGGCGGGGACACCCCGCACTCTCTTTTTTCCTCTGCCGCCGAAGGCGGCAAAACAGAAAAAACGGGTAAACGCACAAGCCCTGGTGGGATCTCAGCAAGAGTTGTTTTTAAGGGGCAAACGTCATATAATTAATGACCTCACAAAAAGCAGGGATCTTCCCCATATAGGAAGTCACAATAGTACTAATAGGAGTCTTTTCTATGGCGAAGCAGACAGTCACAAAGAAAGAGACCATGACGAGCCACACACCCATCAAGGTTCTCACGGTGAATCGTCAAGCATATCACGACTATACAGTCCATAGCACTATAGAAGCGGGCATTGCGCTGGTTGGCACTGAAATCAAATCTCTACGCGAGGGGAAGGCGAGTTTGCGCTCATCCTATGCGCTCGTGCGTCGTGACGAAGTGTGGTTAGAGAATGCTCATATCGCGGTGTATGAGCACGGCAATCGCTACAATCACGAACCGATGCGCAATAGAAAATTGTTACTGCACAAAAAAGAGATCAACCAACTTATGACGAAGGTAGCAACTAAAGGCTGGACATTAATCCCGCTTAAGCTCTATCTCAAAGGTGGGCGCGCCAAAGTTGAACTCGGTCTCTGTCAGGGTAAGAAATTGTACGATAAGCGGCACACTCTTGCCGAACGCGACGTTAAACGCGATATCGAACGCATTGTACGTAACAGATAGTGTTATCTGATCTCGTCTTTCTCATTGTTCACCATTCAGCAGACGATCTTTCTGTGCTCGATGCAGTGTGAGTACTGCAATTGCACAACCAATAATAATTAGGGCGATGGCAATTAATAATAAAATTAATAAAAATACACGCATATCGCCATCACTAGCAACTACAGCAAGTTGCGCAGATATCAGCATACACTTTTCCTCCTTTCACTCGTTCTTATCCAGTGGTATCATGGCTATACAAAGTGCGCTTATAGCCGCCGTGTCTTGAGCAAACGTCGCTCTGGCCTCCTGACTTAGAATAAAGACCATCGTTACACTGTACTACGTAACCTTGCCCATCTGAGAAGTGTTTTGTACAGCGAAAGTATTGCCTTGAACAGAAGCCAGCAGGCGGATCTGTGATCACGTTGCCGGGACTCACAAAGTCATAACCCCAGGGATTCCTATTTTCGCCTGTTAACGGTTGCGTTGGTTGGACTGGTATAGGCGTCGCTACTTGCGGAACGGGCATAGGTGTGGCATACGTTTGTGTTGGCGTAGGTGGTATAGGTGTAGTGCCTGATTGCTGAGTGGGTTGCTCCTGGTTCTGGGCTACTGTTGGCGTACTGACTTGTATTGTAGATTGTGCAGCAACAGCCTGACTTGCTGTCGTCTGCACCTTTAGTCCTGCTATAGCGCCTAGTGAGCAAACAAACAAGAACAGGGTCAAGCTGGCCGCAAGACACCAGACCCCAACTTGAGTCAATCTGTTTATGGATTGGTAGCGTTGCCATATGTTCGGTCTCGCTGGCTGTATTGGAGGCGACTGGAATGTACCAGATTGGGCTGGAGAAGCTTGCAATGGCGGCTGAGACCAACCTGAGTTCAAAGGTAGCAATCTTACGCGAGCGGTTATGATGCGTGACCGACTTTTCTCCTTCGAGAATTGCGTGGAAGATTGCGGGTTGCTACGAGACGGCTGTTCTGCTGGAGAGAACGGCTGATGTGCTTGCGTTGTATCATGCGAGTCATTAGGCAGTTGATACATGAGCCTCTCCTTACGATTCACCAAATTGGCATACGGGTTTTCATCGCATCGTTGTTTTTAAATAAAACGAGCAATAAAACGAAAATGTGTATCATTAATAAGACCTTGCTTTTGTAATGGTCTAAGGAAACCGAAAGACCATAGTCGATACTCCTTCGGGTATCTCATTGGGCTTAATGGTATCTTAGTTGGTCGGAGTATGCAAGTCATTTGACTGATTACAGAGATAGCATGACTCACTCTGCTTTTTGCAACTATTGGGGAAAAAGTTTAAGCAAGCGGTTATTTTTGCTCTTTATAAGGAAAGGCACTTTCTCCCATGACTTCTCAAGTGCAACGTGTGGCCCATCGTGGTGGTGCACGTCTGACCCCTGAAAATACTCTGGCGGCTTTTCGTAATGCTCTGACCTTACCAGTGGATGCCATCGAGTTGGATGTACAGATGAGCCGTGATGGCCATGCGATGGTTTTCCATGATGAGACGATAGAGCGATTGACCAACGGCAAGGGTAAGCTGCTTGACCTCGATTTTGCTTATCTACGTTCATTGAATGCGGCGGCTCATTTTCCACGCGGCTGGCCCCAACCACAGCAAATTCCAACGCTACAAGAAGTGCTGGAGCTAGCAAAATCTCGTGTGCAGATCTACCTTGAAATCAAGACGAGCAAAGGTGAAGGCGTCTCGCGCTTCAATATTGCTGAAACTATTGTCCAAGAACTACGCGCAGCAGAAATGCTCAAGCAGGCGTTAATTATTTCTTTTGATTGGTCTGTACTTGCCCACGTGAAAGCTTTGGAACCGCTCCTGTCCACAGGTGTGGTTGTCTCCGAAGATGGGTGGTCATCTTATGGTAAACATGCGGCAGAAGTACTTGTGGAACAGGTAAAAGCTCTTGGCTGTGATTGGGTGGACCTTCGTTATGATCTGTGTACGGAGGAATTGCCTCGTTATTTTCATGAGCAAGGCTTGAAAGTGGGTCTGTGGACAGTCAATACACTAGAGGCGATGCGCCACTTTTGTGCTATTGGTGTTGATGCTTTGACCTCCGATCGCCCCGACCTCTTTGCTCAGCTCTAAGGCACCCATAAAGGGTGCCCTGGAGGCTGGGTAGAGAGCATATATTCCTCCCAGCTCACCTCCTTTTCTTATTCTCTGACGAAACTGTGTCTGTCGATCTCATTTATCCGTTCTATTGAATGGAGGGAGATAGTCAGGGAAAAGGTACCAGATTGTGCAGTTCTGAAATCATAGTATGCTATAATAACACCCGTTATAGATGGATTGGCTTCTCTTAATAAATGTCTGGGTGAGAGCGGAGTATACGAGGTATGCAGCAAATAGAAACACCTATACAAATTAGCGCACCGGAAATGCTCATTTCTGCGAACTCAAACGAAAGAGTCGCATTATCAGTTGTTGTACCTGTAATGAATGAAGAGCAAAGCGTGCGTCCTCTGTTTGTGCAATTGTCCACACAGATTGAGCAGATGGGCATGAGTTATGAAGTCATTTTTGTAGATGACGGTAGCGTGGATAACACGTTCAATGAGTTGAAACAATTACGCGACGAATATACTAGTCTTGTGCGTGTAATTCGTTTTCGTCGCAATTTTGGTAAGACTCCCGCTCTGGTTGCTGGCTTTAGCCGCTGTCGCGGTGAGATCATTTTCACGATGGATGGCGATTTACAGGATGATCCTGCTGAAATTCCCAATTTCCTGGCAATGCTCGATAAAGGGTATGACCTGGTGACAGGTTGGAAGTTTCCCCGTCTTGATCCACTCTCAAAGACATTCCCATCACGTATCTTTAACTGGCTTGTAAGCTCGGTGACGGGTGTGCATCTTCATGATATCAACAATGGTTTTAAAGCGTATCGCCGTGAGTTGATAGAAGATCCTCATCTCAAATTATATGGAGAGTTTCATCGTTTTGTTCCGGTAATGGCGCACTGGCGCGGCTTCAGAGTTGCAGAGGTTAAAGTACGCCACCATCCACGCCAGTTTGGTGTGTCAAAATTTGGTGCACGACGTTTTGCTCGTGGTCTGATTGATTTGCTGAATGTGCTCTTCCTCACGACGTTTTTACGCACTCCGTTACGTCTTTTTGTCCCTCTAGGTGTTTGGACCTTTTTCTTAGGTTTGCTGGTTGACAGTTTTGTGGTGTTGCGTAAACTCTTTTTGAATCAGGCCATTCATGATCAGCCTCTGCTCTTTGTTGGTATCCTCCTGATGATCTTTGGAGTGCAGTTTATTCTGGCTGGTTTGCAGAGTGAAATGATTCGCCATTATGCTTTCCAGCGCGATGAAGAATATAGTATTAAGCAGGAACTTAACTAATGCGACGGTCTCAACTAAAAAAAGTTGGTAAGCGTGTCTTACAGATTAGCTTGCTTGTGCTGGTCGTTGTGATGGTCTTGAACTATGTGAGAGGCAATTGGGATAAGCTGGCTACATATCAATTTCAGTTGAACCTCTGGCTTCTTGCACTTTCTTTTCTGGGTTTTCTCCTGCAAGAACTCTCGTATGGCCTGATCTGGCGCGCTGTCTTGCTGCGCCTGGGTTCGCGCCTGGATCTACGCGTATCTTTACGCATCTACCTGGCATCAGAATTTGTCCGTTATATTCCAGGTAATGTCTGGCATGTGTTGACACGCATTCTGTGGGTTAGTAAGTATGGTGTTGCCCGTCCAGTAGCGTTTGCCAGTATGACGGTTGAGTTGATCACGAAATTGACGGCTGGCGCGCTGGTCTTTGCGCTCAGTCTCTTGTTCTGGAGCGATGCAACAACGCTGTTCCGTGGTACGCCAGTGCTAGTTGGCTTGGGCGTATGCTTAATTGTCGGCTTACTGGCTATGCTCTATCCACCTATCCTCACTGGCCTGTTAAATAGCGCGTTGCGTCTAGTAAAAAAAGAGCCTGTTAGGCTCTCTCTTCGTTATCGCGATATTCTGCTGGTGACGTTAGCATGGTGCGTTAGCTGGTGCGTTGCTGGTTGTGCATTCTATGTATTGTTGCTAGCCATTTTTCCAGCTGTGCCACTGTCAGCATTGCCTGTTTGTATCGGCATCTATGCTCTGGCCTGGGATATTGGCTTTATCAGCTTTCTTACCCCCAGTGGGTTAGGCTTTCGTGAGAGCGCTGTTGGCCTGCTGTTCGTGCTCTCATTGCCCACTGTGCCCACAACTGTCGTGGTGATTATTGCCGCGCTGTCTCGTATCGTTTCTACGGTAGCCGAACTGGTCTGTGTGAGCATTGCTTATGCTAGTGGAGGAAGCCAGATACCTGAGGTGCAACAGGAACATATCTCTTCTTCAGTAGGTGAGACGGAGGCTGAGGCGAAAACGCTTGCGGCGACTGATGGTGAGGCACCTGTAACTATGCAAGGAGTGTATGATCAGTGATGAAAGCTGTGTGGAAGAAACGCTTCTCCATCTTACTCAACAGGCTTTACCTTTATCCAGAGCCAGAGCCATTACCACACATGTGGTTGTTCTGGCTCGCTACAGGATTAGTGACGTTGGCTGTTGTGGTATTTTGCAGTTATTTTATCCTCTATTTGACTGGTCAGCACGACGCCATCCAAACCAATGCAGAAGATCTGGGTATTATGGATCAGGCGATCTGGAATACTGTGCATGGCAACATGTTACATCAAACTGTCTGCAATATTATCCATGATACAAATTGTTACTCAAACGCTGGCATTACTCGTTTTGCTATCCATGTCGAGCCAATTCTCTTTCCTATTTCGTTGCTCTATTACCTCTTGCCTAATCCTAAGACGCTTATAGTTCTACAGATAATAGTGGTTGGTCTTGGCGCGTATCCCGCATTTTGGTTAGCGCGTTTACGCTTGCGCAATGATCTCATAGCTGTACCTATAGCCGTGCTCTACTTGTTATACCCAGCGCAGCAACAAGCTATCGTGTTTGATTTTCATGCTGTTACTTTAACTGCATCTTTACTTTTCTTTATGCTCTATTTTATGTATACACGTCGTACAGCATGGATTTTTATTTTTGCAGTTCTTGCTATGGCTTGTAAAGAAGAAATACCGATCCTTATTGTCATGCTTGGCGTCTGGTCTATGATTTTTCAACAGCGTTGGCGTACAGGACTAGCTCTTATCATACTGGGTGGCGTTTGGGCGAGCGCCAATTTTCTTTTCATTGTGCCTCATTTCAGTCCAACGGGCAAGCCGTTGCTGGTCGGTCGTTATGCAGACCTGGGAAAAGGCCCACTAGCGATTATCTCAAATATTGTATTGCACCCAGGCAGCTTCGTGCGCAATTATATCCTTGAACATGATCGTTTCACCTATTTGCGCACACTCTTCGCACCTGCTGCTTATTTGCCGCTGCTGGCTCCGTGGGTCTTATTGCTAGCGCTTCCCACATTGGCGATCAACATGCTTTCTTCTTACCCGCAGATGTATAGTGGGCAGTTTCAGTATAGCGCTGAGATTGTGCCAGTACTCATCTTTGCAGCAATTGAAGCGTTAGTGGTAATACGCTGGTTTATACGATTTGTGATAGTGCGCTGGAAGCGACGAGCGATAGTGAATGTCAGCAGCGAGAGCGCTTGGCTCCTTAGCGCTGACTGGCAACCAGTGCGCTTGGTGCAGACGAATTTACTGCTAGCGTTGCTTGCTCTTATGCTCTTTTTTTCTTTACGAGCTGATTACTACTTTCATGGTCATTTGCCATTTTCTCAGGGATTTTCCTGGCCGAGCGTGACTGCCCATGCCTTACAGGCACAACATTTTATCAACATGATCCCGCCAACTGCTTCGGTTTCAGCACAAAGCAAGTTAGTACCTCAGATTAGCCATAGAGAGTCTATCTATCTCTTTCCTTATCAGAGGGATGAGGTCGAGTACATCTTTTTGGATGTCACTAGCGATATTTATCCTTACTATACTACGAGTACTTATGTTGAGGATGTGAAGAGCCTCTTGTTAGGGGGCAAGCATACGGTAGTGGCAGCTCAGGATGGCTATCTCTTGCTCAAGCGGGATAGTGCTCACGCAACCCCAACTGCTACGGGGACGCTTGATCCAACGCATATACTGGTTGTAGCACCGCATTTGCCAGAGAGCTTCTGTTCATACATCTATGCCGCACCACAAGAGGTGGTTCATCCACTTGACGTGACCTTTACTGGTAAGGATGGCAGTCTGGATCTCGTAGGATTTGATGTAAGGGCACCAGATACTTTTCACTATCTTTCGGATTATATGTCCATCACAACGTATTGGCATGTAGTTACGCCAATCTCTACAGCACTTATACCTGTATTTTTCTTAAATGGGCAAGACCAAAAGGAGTATTTTGCCAGTAATGATGTACCGACTATTTTCTGGTGCCAGACGAATGTGTGGAAGCCAGGGATGGTAGTAAAAATAACGACGCGTGTTTTTGGATTGCAGAGGCTTCCAGTTCCCAAGGGGCTAGCCTATATGTCAGTTGCTCTTTTGCCCTTCACCCCGGCATCGGGTACAATGGTAAATGTGGGGCCAATAGAGGCAAGGCTTCCTGTCCATATGGTGAATGCACCAAAGATAATCTCTGTTTTGCGAGATGTGAATGCTGTGCAATTAATGCCAATGAATCTTGTTCCATAATCTGAAGGAGCACAAACTTACTATGTTGGTATCTTTACTCAAAAATGAAAGAGGATTATTGTGGCGATGGGGATCTATTTAGGCCAGCTGCCACCGGCAGAGATTGCGCGTTTAAAGGCTGAGCTAGCGGAAACATTGATCGCAAATTTCTGTTACCCGCGTTTTTTTGACCCTCGCACGCAGTCTTTGCGTATGCGTCCGGTTGATCGTGCTAAGCGTCAGGAGGTCTGGCTCTTCCTAAGCTCGTTCGATTTCACTGCCTGGAGTCGTATAGATCTGACATCTCCTGAGTTACAAATGTACATTGAGCGTCTCTTCATTCAATTTGTACAACGCAATCGCAACTTTTTTGGGGAGCAGGGACGCCGCAGGATGTCGGATATACGGATGCTCATTAGCACAAATGCTACGTCGGTTTGTCAAGGGTTGCGCAACCATATCACGGGACAGCGGCAAGGAGGATCTGCCTTTGGAAGTCCTCGTTCGGTTGTATCCTGGTCTACGCCTGGTGCTAATGGCCGCTCAGAGCCGACATGGGAACAGATTGCTACGTCAACAATGTTCTTGCAACAGCAGATACAGGAGTGGCGCGGTGAGGTAAAGCCAGCTCCTGTGAACGACGGACGTGCTACAAGTGGCAATGCAGTGCGCGGAACCGCTCCGCATCGTCCGTCTTCAGCTATTGGTAACGGCAGTAATGGAGAGGCTCTACTATCACAGGTAGCGTCGGCCACCCCAGCTTTACAACGTGGCGCTACATCTCCTTTACAAGGATCTAAGGCACCAGCAACTGCGAAGCCAGCTGCTACAGCGCCTACTACAGCTACCTATAGAGCGGGAACATCTGCTAATGCGATTAGCTCTTCTCCTGCTGCTAGACCAAGTACTGTTACTACACCTGAACCTGCCGTTCATAATACAGCTACTCCAACTTTACCGTTGTCGCCAGAAAAACCACATGAAAAGACAAGTGCGCCTCCATCTACTAATGCAGATGGGGTACAAGCTGCTGCGGCAACATCTGCTTTGCAAACGCGCAATGTGCCACAAACTATACCTGCGCAGCATTCTACGAGCGGATTTGCTGCTAATCAACGCGAAGCCTCGATGCTGACTGTCGCTGAAGAAGATCTCGCCATTTTTGAACAGATGCGTCATCAGCTCATGCTATGGTTGCGTGTGGAAACTGTGCGCGCAGGACTAGATCTCGCTAGTCAAAGCCCCTCTCAACTGCTTGAGTTATTGCGTCAGCAGGGAACTTTTGATGAGACCCGTTTACAGGTTATTTCAAGCTTGCTTAATTTATCCAATCAGGTTGTTAAGACTCGTCAGGTGACTATGATGGATTACAGGCAAGCTTTGATGTTCTACTTGATGCATACGCGTCTCTAGTGCAGAATCCCAAAACACTTTGGGGTATGGGACAATTTGGGCACACCCCAAACCCCGCCAGGCTGGCTTTGCCCCCTGGACCCCCATACTCCCTCTCTTGTTTCTGCACCCGTGCACAACCCCAAAACCCCTGGGTATAGGACAATTTGGGGTCTCCCCAAACCCCGCCAGGGGGGCTTTGCCCCCTGGACCCCCACTCCCTCTCTGGCAATGGATGATGTTTTATGCGGTGGATGAGGCAGTTGCCGTAATCGCAGGCAGTAGCTCGCGTAATTGCTCCAGCCAGTTAGACCCAAGTAGTCGCTGTGGAATGCGGATCACGCCTTGTTGTACTTGTGCTTCGTTGCGGAAACGCCGGTAGAGAGCAATACGATTAGGCGTTACACTGCGCTTCACGATTAATATAAAGGCATTCTCTTTAACAGTGATGGATTCAAAGCCCAGTTGCGCCGCTTCAACCTTTAAGCGTACTATTGCGAGGAGATTCTGTACTGGTTTAGAGAGTGCCCCAAAGCGATCACTCATTTCGGCTGCCATTGCTTCAACTTGCTCAGGTTGGCTCAGGTTGGCTAGGCGTTGATAAAAGTTGACTTTGAGCGCACGATCGCCGATAAATTCGTCTGGTAGGTACGCATCGAGGGGCAGATCGACGCTAATGCTGGGTGCTCCTGTTTCGATCTGCTTGCCTTGCAGTTCCTGTACTGCCTCGGCTAGTAGCTTGCAATAAAGATCAAAACCAACGGAGTTCATAAAGCCCGATTGTTCTGCGCCAAGTAAGTTACCCGCTCCACGAATCTCTAAATCCTTCATCGCTATGCGGAAGCCAGCTCCCAATTCTGTTGCTTCAAAGATGGCACGTAGGCGCTTTTCCTGGATGGGCGTCAGCTTCGAGTCTTTATTGTACAAGAAGTAGGCATATGCCTGGTGCGTTGCTCTTCCCACACGTCCACGGAGCTGGTAGAGCTGTGAGAGGCCGAAGTAGGCTGCGTTATTGACAATGATCGTGTTGGCATTCGGAATATCCAGACCATTTTCGATAATAGTCGTAGAGACGAGGACATCGTATTCCCCACTGGTAAATCTCATCATCACTTTTTCGAGCTGTTCTTCGTTCATCTGTCCATGCCCAACGGTAATGCGCGCCTCTGGAAGCAGCTTTTGTAGCTTCTGCGCTATCATTTGGATACCCTGCACGCGGTTATGGACAAAGAAGACCTGGCCTCCGCGATCAATCTCGCGCAAAATGGCTTCTCGGATGAGGTTTTCGTCGAATTCGCGTATCGTTGTGCGAATGGGCAGACGCTCCTGTGGGGGTGTTTCGATCACGCTCATGTCGCGCAGATTAACGAGTGACATGTGCAGTGTACGCGGGATAGGCGTGGCGGTCATGGTCAGTACATCAATTTCACTGCGCATTTGTTTGAGTCGCTCTTTGTGCACAACACCGAAGCGTTGCTCTTCGTCTACAATCAGGAGTCCGAGATTGAAGAAGACAACGTCTTTTTGTAAGAGGCGATGGGTGCCAATGACGATATCGACTTTGCCAAAGGCCAGGTCCTCCAGCACTTGCTTCTGTTCTTTGTCCGAACGGAAGCGGCTCAGCAGTTCCACACGTACCGGATAGGCTTTTAGCCGTTCTTTGAAATTATTGTAGTGCTGTAATGCTAGTACGGTGGTCGGGACGAGTACGGCGACCTGGCGTTCGTCAAGTACAGCTTTGAAGGCGGCACGCAGCGCGACCTCAGTTTTACCATAGCCGACATCTCCGCAAACGAGGCGATCCATGGGGCGAGGAAGTTCCATATCAGCTTTCACTTCTGCTATCGTACGGGCTTGGTCTGGCGTTTCTTCATAGGGGAACCCATCCTCCAGCTCTTGTAGCCAGGGCTGTTCTGCGTCCGGTGGATAAGGATGTCCCTTGGCAGCTTCGCGGGCACTATACAGGCGTAGCAGGTCGCGTGCAATATCCTGGACGCTCTCCTTGACTCTTGCTTTAGCACGCGTCCATTCTGTTGTGCCCAGCTTGCTCAGCGCTGGCACAGATTCCCCCATGCTAATATAGCGTGTGATGCGGTCAAGCTGATCAGTGGGAATGTAGAGTTTATCCGTACCGGCATAATGGATAAGCAGGTACTCGCGTTCAACGCCGGTCAAATTCATTTTGACCAGTCCTTCAAAGCGTCCAATGCCATGTTCCTGGTGCACCACGTAGTCCCCTGGATTAACCTCTGCTAGGAAGGAGGCAGGTGTGATCGGCTTGCGCCGCTGTACACCGCGCCGTTTGGACCAGCCGAATACTTCGGTGTCTGTATAGACATACAGTGCCAGCGTACGGGCTTGCCAACCCTCCGCCATCTGGCCCTGAATCAGCGTCAGAGTGCCAGCCTCTGGTAATGTATTGATGTGCGTACCGGGACTGACATGGATAGTTGCATCCTGTAATATGCTTTCATCACCCAGCACTTCAGCCATACGTCGCGCCTGGGCGGTCACTATAACGATGCGGTCTCGGTTGTCGAGTGCTTTACGGCAATCCTGCACAAATGCACGCAGTCGTCCGCCATAGGAGTTAGCGCTGCTAAAAGGTGGGACCAGATGTTCAGTGCCACCATGTTGGCGTACGTCAAATTCACCTTCAGCGGTTGAGAGGATATCAGCAAAACGTAGTTGACGGACTTGTGTTATTTTTGGTTCTATCTGACTCCAAGGAATATGAGCATTGCGCAAGTGTGCTGGATTCTCACGCTCTCGCTCATGATACTCTTTAATCTCCTGTGCCTGCGCATCGAGTTCGGCGATATGGTTCTGGATGCTGGCCGGATTATCGAGGATGAGCAGTCCATTGCGGGGCAAGTAATCTATCACGGTCGCCTGTTCGTGCAAATACGGCATGTAAAAGGCGATATCATCGAATGAGCGGCGCTGGCGTAATGCTTCCAGATCCTGTTGCCAACGCTCTTCGGCATCGCGATGCAGGATCTTGCTATCCAGTTGTTCCAGTTCTTTCACTGCGGCTGGACCACGGACGGGGAGTGCTTCGCGGGCAGGTCCCACGATGCAGGTGTGTATAGGGTTGAGAGAACGTTGTGTCTCTTGATCAAATGTGCGTAACGATTCGATTTCATCGCCAAAAAATTCGATACGAACTGGACGGGGTAGCGTTGGGGGAAACAGATCTACGATACCGCCACGATGGCTGAATTGGCCAGGCTCCTCTACTTCCGCCACGGGTTTATAGCCGAGATTGTAGAGGTGTTCCAGCATCATGGTCTGGTCCACCTCCTGGCCAGGCTCTAGAAAGAATAACGAGGTAGCCAGTTCGCGTGGGGGGATGATTAATTGTGTCAGTGCGCGTGCAGAGCAGACGACAATAGGAGTACGTTCTCGTTCTACCAGTGCAATCAGGGCTTGCATACGTTGCTGAGTTGTTGATGCATCGCCGATCAGGCGTTCATAGGCCAAGGCATCGCGATCGGGCAAATAGAATATATCACTGGGATTCGCTAAGAAAGCTTTCAATGTATCTACCGTTTGTCCGGCCAGTACTTCATCGCTGACGACGATCAGCATTGGTTGTTTGAGTGTTGCAGAGAGCGTGGCGATGACATATGGACGTGCAGCTTCAGTGATGCCCGTGAGAGATGGTATTCCTTCATTGTGGCGAATTTGTTCGATCAGGCGGCGATATTCTGGTCTTTGTGCTAATAGTGCAAGTAATCCCTGTAATGTCACAACATCCTCCAAAAGACACAATACTAAGCGGCCCTACGGGTGTGGACGTAGGGGGGGTGGGTAATGGTATTTCTTCCCGCTATACGGCTCTTATCATACCCCACTAGCCGTATCAATGCAATGCCCGAAGTACATCCGGTTTTGTCAATTATTGTTGAGGAGAAGAATGCTCCATATTTTATACGATCTATCATCGTCTGCCAGTTGAGTAAGCTCATCATTTCTGCTATTTCTTGGCTTCTCGTACTTCAAGGAGGACCCCTTTTAAACAGGACGGGAGGCACGTGATAAAATGAGGGAAAAACGGGAGAGCCTGGGTGAATGCCATTGAAACATCTCTCTTAACGCGGCGTTTTGGCAATCTAACCGCTGTTGATAGCCTGACCCTCTCCATTCCTGAAGGAACGGTCTTTGGCTTTTTGGGACCAAATGGAGCAGGTAAAACTACTGTTGTACGTATGTTAACCGCCTTGATTGCCCCTACAGCGGGCCAAGCACAAGTGGTAGGCTATCAAGTGGGCAGTGAGGACAGTGCGCTACGGCAGCATGTAGGAATCTTGACCGAGACGCCAGGTCTTTATGATCGTCTTACTGCTCTGCAAAATCTTGTCTTCTTTGCTCAACTGTACAGTCTGTCTGTACAACGAGCAAAAGAGCAGGCTGCACGCTACTTGCGTATGCTCGACTTGTGGGAGCGACGTAATGACAAGGTAGGTGGCTTTTCAAAAGGGATGCGCCAGAAATTAGCAATTGTGCGCGCATTGCTGCACGAGCCAGAGATCGTCTTTCTAGACGAACCAACCTCCGGCCTGGACCCAGAGGCTTCTCGTATCGTGCGTGACTTCATCAAAGAGCTGCGTTCTGGAGGGCGCACAATCTTCTTGACTACGCATAATCTGCCAGAGGCTGACGAGCTGTGTGACCTGATAGCCGTGTTCCGTACACGGCTATTGCAGGTAGGTACGCCTGATAATCTGCGCGCAGGCTTGTTTGGACGGGGTACCGAGGTGCGCGTAGCTGGTGATCCCGCTGTGTGGTTGCCAACGGTCAAGGCGCTACCGTTTGTGCACGATGCGGCGGTACGTGAAGATACGTTGGCGATTGCACTTGATGATCCAGATACGCAAAATCCGCCTCTTGTGCAGGCATTAGTCAAGGCTGGAGCACCGATTCGTGCGGTTGCTCCCGTTGCACATTCTCTTGAGGATGTATACTTGCAATTGTTGGAGAACGGTGATAAGCAGCAAAATGACAAATAAGGAAAAGCATCGTAGCTGCACAATTTATTGCACGAGATGCATTTTCAGAAAAGACATGCGCAATACATTGCGCGACTACGGTGCTTTTCCTTATTTGTCATTTATTAGGAGGTAAAACGATGCGAAGAGTTTTTGTCATTCTACAAAAAGAATGGATAGAGATCAGGCAACAATGGACGCTCCTCTTCACTATCGTGTTGCCACCTCTATTTCTCACTGTCTTGCCGCTATTCGTGCTAGCGCAATTTAATAGGGAAAACTTGCAGACGCACGGTTCCGTATCGATCGACTATCCATCAATGCAAGGCATGACGTTCAAAGAGGCGCTCCAAACGCAAGTTGGTATGCAACTCTCGATTATGTATGTGTTACTGCCCGGTATTATAACCAGTGTTATCGCGTCGTACAGTGTCATTGGCGAGAAGACCAGCCGCACATTAGAGCCTGTGCTGGCGACACCTATACGGACATGGGAGCTGTTATTGGGCAAGAGTCTTGCCGCATTAATTCCTGGTGTTGGCGTGACCTGGCTGAGTGGCTTCATCTTTTTGTTAGGACTACCGTTTTTTGTGGATCAGCGTGTGTTTGGCGCTATTGTCAGTCCTGGGTGGCTTGTGCTTTTCCTGCTGTGGTCGCCATTGTTAGCACTGATTGCTATTGCCATCATGCTAGCTGTCTCTTCGCGTGTGAATGATGCTCGTTCGGCACAGCAAGTATCAGCGTGGCTGATTATACCATTCCTCGCCGTGTTCTTTGGTCAGCTGGCTGGTGTACAGGTGCTGGGACCAGTGTTTACGGTGATTGTGGCATTGATTTTAGGAGTTCTGGCGATCGTCACACTGTGGGTTGCGGTGAGGATTTTCCAACGTGAGACGATTCTGACACGTTGGAAGTGATTTCTTGCGGAAATATCAACTGGGCACGTGTCATTTTTGTATGTAAAGACCGTAGTTGTGCAATTTATTGCGCCGTGCTCCCTCAAAAAACTTGTGTCCCTGGCGCAATAAATTGCGCAACTACGGTCTTTATATGTATCCCCTCTCAACTTCATTCAAGGGCAGATGCTGTCTGCTCGTTTAATGACGAAGCATCCTGTCCCTCAGCTTGATTACGCTCAGCCTCTCGTCGTAGACGAACCTGCTCGCGGCGCTCCTGCTGCAAGCGACGGCGCTCTTCAGCTTTTTGTTGCGCTTCAGGATCGGCATTGAGCTGATTCATCATCGTGGCAAGACCTTGTGTGAGGATCTGTGGTATTACCGTCACGGCCTGATCCTCAGCAGTTGCCAGCAGAATCCGCTCATCGCCAGCAGGAACACCGAGCACATAATTGATGGTGTCCACGCGTTGATTAGCGGGGCGTCCAATGCCAATGCGCAAACGCGGGAGCTTATTGGTGTGCAAGTGGTGGATAACGCTATCTAAG
>VBJK01000162.1 GCA_005879655.1 Chloroflexota bacterium
TGTACCGTCGCTAGTCCCCGGTCGAGATAGATCGCGCCCAGGATGGCTTCAAAAGCGGAGGCAAGCACACGTTGACTGCCACCAGTGTGTTGCTCACCTCGTCCCATGAGTAAATAATTGCCCAGCCCGATATCGCGCGCAAGTTTTGCCAGCGTCTCGGTTCTTACCAGCACTGCACGCACATCCGTCAACTCACCTTCGGTAAGATGTGCAAAGGTGCGATAGAGAAAATCCGCGCTGATTAAGGCAAGGATGGAATCCCCCAAAAACTCTAGTCGCTCGTTGGAACTTTGTCCTTCTCCAGCCGTTTCATAAATATAGGATCTATGGGTAAGAGCCAGCTTCAGGAACTGTGGGTCTTGAAATTGTACGCTTAAAACAGCTTCTAACTCTTCATACATTAATATACCTCTAACAACGCTTGAATCTCATCGTGTACATGTGCGGTTACTTCACCGATGCGCCAGAACGTGATATCGGGTGCCAGTGCACAAAGACTGGGCCAGAGATCTGGCGCGACGGCGGCAAAGAGTCCCCCAGAGGTCTGTGGGTCCCAGAGTATCTCGCGTTCGCTGGTCCTTATATGTTCGTCAATACGGACGTGTGGTGTGAGATACGTTTCGTTGCGGCGTGCTCCCCCTGGTGCACAGCCGGATGTTGCATAGCGCTGGACATTTGGTAATAATGGCAACGCTTCGTAATGGAAACGCATGCTCGCAAGACTCTGTGTGGCCATTTCCCAGGCATGTCCGAGTAAGCCAAAACCAGTAATATCTGTCACCGCATGGACACCTTTGCCAGCTTGTACCAAAGCTTCACTTGCCCTACGGTTGAGTTGCATCATCGATTGTATTGCTTTTTGTAGATCATTTTCCTCAACGAGATCGCGCTTATGTGCTGTAGTAAGCAAACCAGTGCCGAGAGGTTTACTCAGGATGAGTATGTCTCCCGCTTGCGCGCCACCTTTGGTGAGAATATGTTCAGGATGGACGATGCCGGTGACTGCCAGGCCGTATTTAGGTTCTTTATCCATAACGGTATGTCCTCCGGCAATAACGCCGCCTGCCTGCATAACGGTGTCCATGCCACCACGCAAAATAGCACTAAGGATAGCTGGCTCCAGGTCATTTGGCCATGCCACCAGATTGATTGCCATAAGTACCTGGCCACCCATTGCATATACATCGCTGACGGCATTGGCGGCAGCGATTGCGCCAAAAGCGTAAGGATCATCTACCACAGGCGGGAAAAAATCCGCTGTGCTAATAATTGCCTGTTGCTCGTTCGTACGGTACACAGCGGCATCATCGATAGCGTCCAGACCGACTAATAAAGCGGGTTGCGTCGTATGTTGCTTGAGAGGACGCAGAACCTGCGCCAGGGCATCAGGACCCATTTTTGACGCTCACCCAGCGCAACTGGCGAGCGATGTCAGACGAATCTGCCGACCTGTAGTCATATAAAGCTTTCCTTGGGAAAACAACGCTTTTTTGTTCAGACAACATTGTAACCCGTTTTTGGTTAGACCGCAATGCTCGACTTATCCTGTTGCCCTCAGCCCTGCCATATAACAAGTACTTCATCATTGTGCGGATCAAGCGTCGCAAGCTTGTTTGTCGATGACCATGCCGCATGAAATTGACCTGCTTGGCACGCATTAGGCGCAGCATCTCCTAGCGCGCTAAAGTACAAACCCTTTCCGGTTGCGGCAACCAGCTGTGCGGTCTGGGGGGAAATGCTGAGCATCGTCGGCCTCTCTGGCAGGCTCTCCCATATAATACTATCTGTATGCAAGTTCCAGCACATAACCTGCTTGTTGGCAAAGGCCACGGCCAGTGTTGTGCTATCGGGCGACCAGCTCAGGCTGGCTATGCTCTTCGGGAAGGACTGTTTTTCGCGGCGCGTGAACAGATGTGGTGGACGCCAGCAGGTGACTGTTCCGTTATTTGCGCCAGCGGCTAACCATGTGCCGTCGGGCGACCAGCGTAGCGTAGAGCGCCGGTCGCACCTCATGTTACTGCTCAGTGGGAGAGAGAACAGCGAAGGTGGGAATTGTGCATGAGGGGAAAGCGTTGCGCAGTCCCAGATGAAGAGTTCGTTCTCTAACCATATGGCAAAGAGATTGTTGCGTGACCAATCCAGTCCGTAAATGGGCGTGCTCTGCTGGAATTGTAGCGGTTGATAGTATTCTCTGGCCGAGTTGCGGTCCCAGAAGCGTAGCTCACCCTGGGGATGGTCGTCGTTGCAGATGCTGATAGCGAGCAGACGACTGTCAGGAGACCAGCAAGCACAATGGCCATACGTAAAGCTGGACAGGGTCTCGACTCGCTGATTGTTGTATATCAATCTAGGGGCATCCTTGTGGAAGGTGCAGGCGACGGTAGTACCATCGGGCGACCAGCTCAGCGTGGTGGGCCTGTTCGGTAACTGTACAGTGAATAGCTTTTGTAAAGGGAAAAGTGGTAAAGACGGTGTGCTATGCAGAGGTACTCTCTGTGCAGGTGACTTGAGTGACAGTGTTTCGTTCACGGGCTGGTGCGGCACTGGCGAGAGGATGGGAGGCATAACAATTGGTATATCGTGACGCGAGAGAGGCGCTGACTCCGGGGGAAGAGGTAACGTATGCAGGGGTGGTGTTTGTTGAGGGGGAAGTGGATAGCTAGCTGAGCTATTGGCTTCCTTTTGTGGAGGTGGCAGCAGGTCAATAGATGGTGCCCGTTCAGTTGGGGCCTGGTAATCTACACTTTGGAAGGACTCTCGTAGTAGCGGCGATGCCGGGAAGGAAGTGTGGTGTGTGCCGGAGGGAGGTTGCTCCTCCTGTTGGAGAATGGCCTTTTGCAATGCCTGCGCAAATGCGAGCACACTGCCAAAGCGCTCGTCAGGATCTTGTGCGAGAGCTTTGTGCATGACGTGATCCAGCTCTTGCGCATAAAGCCGCTTGTGGTTGAGTTGCGTGAGGTCCATATCAAGAGGTGGTGCAGTTGGGTGTCTTGTGCTGGGCGGTTGGTAGCCTGTAAGCAAAAGGCGCGCCATAACTGCAAGCGCGTATTGATCGGCTGAGCATTCGATATGACCAAGAGCCTGTTCTGGGGCTATATAGCCCTCTGTCCCTATAGGCGAGATTGTCTCACCTTCCCATTCTGCGGTGCCGAAATCGATGAGCCAGATATGAATGCGACGTGCAGAATGCTGTACAGTATTGGTAGGAGACCATAAAAAGTTGCCAGGTTTGACATCCTGGTGCACAATGCGTAGCTTATGCAGGTGGAAGAGTCCTGTGGCGGCCTGAATGATGATATCTGCGATATGGAGTAATGACCAGTTCTGCCATGGCTTGTCACTAAGTATGTTAGATAATGAGCCATGTGCGATATACGGATAGACCAGATAGGGGACGGCATGGTGCTCATCCGTTGGGTGTAGCGTGTCACCGTGATCGATGGCGGCCAGTACATGTTCGTGTTGATGGTGGTCTGCTGCTAAAAGATTGGCTACGTCTGTTTCACGCGTAAAACGGCGCAGATAGGTTGGGTAGTCCTGTACATCTCTGGGGAGGTCCATGAGCTTGATAATCACTTCTTCGTCCGTGTTCTCATCATGCCCGTGGTAGATTAACCCCATGCCTCCTTGTTTGCTAAACAGGCGCAAATCCTTATATCCTGCTATAAATGGTGTTGAAGATGGGATCATTACGATGTTCTCCACATTGTTATTCTGCTCTTCGTCTGCAAACGTGCTACGATCATCTTAAGTCTCGTAATCTGCGTATCTCTGCCTGTAAATTGTTGGCGTGCCGTTCGGCATTGCTGGCACGCGCATCGGCGGCATCGGCACGTGACTCAGCGTCGTTAGCCCTTCTCTTCTGTTGTTGGACGTGCCTTTCTAGATCTGCAATAGTGCTCTCGCATTGCTGTATCTGTTCCGCCAACTGCTCAATGTGTGGCAGGTTGCGTGTACCAAGCAGAACTTCATAAAACTCACGAGCTGTATGATCGCCACTTATTTTACTACTGTGCTGAAGTCGTACAAGTTCTCCCATATCATAGATCCCGCTTGCCAGCAAGCCACCGAGCGCACGCAATCCCCATTCTTGCTGTCTGAGGTCCAGTGTCTTGGCATTGGCGGTCTGTAGCATGTGACTTGATGTTCTTGCCGCTAAGTCTTTTACAAGACCTGTTATCTGAGGATGAGCGGAGATAGTACCTAATGTTCCTATGGCCTCTAATTGCACTTTTATGGGTACTCTCTGTGCAGTAATTACTTCTACTAATGGTGCCTCAGCCTGTTTTCCTAAGAGCGAGATAGCGCGCATACATTCAGCGTGATACTCAGGCGAGTGTGTGATAGCCTCGATAAGCTGTTCCGCGATCTTGCTGCGCTGTTGCTGCTGTGTATTGCTGTTGAAGAACAATAACACCGTGAGGATACGCAGACGCACATCGCTAGCAGGTTGCTCCAATGTTTGCTGGAGGATGGCTTTGGTGATATCGAAACGGCCTGAGCGATATGCCTGCTCAATGCTCACGGAGAGCAGGTAGAACGCTATCTCAATCTCTTGCATATCGTTGCTTGCCAGGAAGGAAAGCAAGCCGTTAGCAACTGTCGTAGCGGGCATCAGCGTAAAGATTTTTCTGGCATCGGAGATGTGTTGAGGATGGTGGGCGAGTTGGTAGATATAAGGAAATGCTATTTTGCCCATCTCGGCCAGGATGGTCCGCGCTTCTTCTATGATGGCAACGTCATTATCCTGTAACAAGTCACAAACCTGTTTTGCCGCTAGCTCACCGCATCGTACGAGCGTATTGTGCGCGCCCCGGCATTTCTGTGGGTTACGCAAGGCTTGTAAGACTGCTGCTAAGACGTCATCCAGTTTCCCTGGCTCATCTGCCAGGGCGACCAGCGAGATCGTACAATCCTCCATCAGTGCTTGCTCGGCCAGACCATTGATCAGTGCGGGTAGGCTAAAGTCTGCCAGTTCATGTGTCAACAGTTCGTGTAAGGCTCTACGTGCCTCTGATGGGGTGCTAGCCCGCTGAACAACGGCGGAATCGAAGAGCTGTACGACGTTGGGTAACAGGTTTGTATGCTGCTGGCGGGAGAGAGAGATCATCTGCACAATGAGCCACCTCGTGTATTGACTCGCATCGCTTCTTTCTAGTCCAGTCATCAGCCATGGCAGGACGAGCGCAGGCGGAAATTTGAGTAGAACCTCGCCCGCAGCTCTCTGCTGTTGTGCATCGCCAAGCTCTTCTACCAACAGGGGAATGACCAGTGCCAATTCGGGACAGCCGAGCAGCAGTGGCTCAAGGATGACCTGCCAATCTACTTTGCCCAACGCTTTGACCAGATGAGGCATGGTGATATCTGGCTGCATGGCCTTGAGTGTCCGCTGCACGTTGGAGGAGATGGTATTGCCGTTATCTCTGTCAAACAGGTGGCTGACTAGAAAGGGAGCTGTCTGGGGCATATGTTGGCTGGCAGTGAAGACCTGTCTTATCTGGGAAACCACGACCTCCCTGGGATCGTTGAATGCAGAAAGCAGGTCATCGTAGGGAAATGGCTTTGCCTCAAGCAAGACCTGGCGCACCCTTCCCGTAAGCAGTACCGCTTGTGAGTTAAGTGCTTCGATCAGATAATGAAAGACCAGAGCGATGTCTGCTAGTGCACTAAGTCCTTTGCTGGCTTGTTTATAGACCCCATTGAACTCTGTTTCAGATCTGGCTAGCAATGCAATAAGCGGAGGGGCAGTCAGCGGGTGGCGAAAGCCGACCATGACTTCTATAAGGTATGCGGCAAGTTGTGCGTATCTGGTATTATCAACGAGCCATTGCAGCAGTGTGATCAGTGCTGTGACGACTTTCTCCCTTATGCCATCGGGCACGAGTGCATTTTCTCTGAAATGGTGAAGCAAGACAACCAGGGAGCGCAGCCCGGCTTCTGGTGCCTGCGCGTGAGATTGGAGCTGCAAAAGCTCCTCGCAGATGGGCACAATGCTCTCTGTACCGATTTCGCGCAAGGTATTGACTGCCACCCTGTTGGCGTTTGTTGTCGTGTTAGGCACAAGGATGACGCGCAAAAGTGGCGAGATACTCTCTGGCCGATGGCGACTGAGTGCCTGGCAGAGTGCATCTTGCACACTTATTGCTGTATCATTGAGTTGTTGCAGCAGAAAGTAGCGCGTCAATCTGTCGGGTACCTCACCCAGGAACTCAATGATACGCACACGAGCCAGTTCTGTGAGTGTCTGCGTGTTCCAATACTCTGTGACATAGGTGAAGATAGCAAAATAGTTTTTCTTACAAAGCTCCTGTATATATCTAGCCTGTTGCTCGTCTGGCGTTGCCATCGTAGCGAGCAGGAACCGCGTGACGATAGAGATGCGCTGTTTATCCTTCTGCATCTGCTCGTGCAGCAGATTGAATGCCGTTTGTCGTGTTGTAGTGTCGTCGCATGACGAGAGAAACTGCATGGTTGTATGAATGATAAGTTTGTAGGCAGACTGAGAAAGACGACTTTGCACCTCTGCACTGCTGAGGAAATGCTGCAAAACGGTGAGCAGATTGAAACGTGTCTGCGCGTGTTCAGGGCTACGCAGACTTTTCTCTCTCTCTACGAGAGCTTCTAGTGTCAGCTCAGGACCAAACATTCTCAGTGCACCAATGGTAGCTCCGGCTAGACGTTGTTCTCTATCCTGATCTTGCAGGTGCTTGACGAGTAGCTGAACGTCATCAGCATTTTTGATATGCCCCAGAATAGTAATCGTTGCCATACGCAATGGGATTGAGCGCACAACATTGCCAAGCATGGCCTGTGCGCGTGCTCTCACTAGCTCGCCGCATGGTCTTTTGCCCAGTTCGCCTAAAAGACTGATAAGCACCTGATCTGGCTGCGTAGTTTGCGGCATGACCTTTTCCAGGTAGTCAAAGAGCAGGGGAGGGATGAGGCTATCATTACTTTTGCAATGGAGGTCATGCAATTCCAGGAAGAGATCGGGTAAACCTGGTGCATCAATCAGAGGCAAGAGTGCACCATAGACTTCTGCCCCACCCTCGTCTGCACAGCGTTTGAAGATCTTTGCCAACTTCACGCGTTCGGCTTTACCAAGCACAAATTTTTCCAGGTACTTCTGAATGCTTTGCGGCAGCACATCCGGGGCCTTGACACCCACACAGGCCAGGCTAAGGGCCAGCGCGTGGTAATAGATGTCGTCATTTTCGCCGTATTGACGATTATACGTTTCCGCCCAACTGATCAGGAACTTTGCAACATCCATTGGTCGCTTTTCCAAACCCGCCCACAGCGCAACTGGTTCGCTCCAGATGCCAGCCGCTTTTGCCTCACATGTATAGATACTTTCCCAGAAAGTGTTACTCTCCCGCTTCTCGTGGTAGACGTAGGAGAGATACTCAGCTGCAAAGTACTCGGCAATGAGTTCATGCATGAAACTGAGCACACCATAGTTGCTGATCGTGATCAGGCCGACATCATAGGCAATGCCTAGAAATTTCTGGATATCCAATGGCGTATAGTTATGCTCATCGGCCTCGTTATCTTCCAGCCAGTCTTTGAGGTACTCGGCAAAGCCAATCAGCGGCAGTGGTTTTCTATTATTGCTCAGTTGGATGGCATTGCGCTGCTCGTTGCGGCGTGCCGTGCAAGCAACAACGCTAAGGAAACGTCGGACGGTTGTCCCATCTTCTCCCGTGAGGCGCTGATCAATGGAGAGTTTTAGCAGGTAGCCGCGCGAGATGGTCTGAGCCTGTTTCTCGTCGAGCTGGTTTAACGCTTGTAGCAGCATAATGAGCATAAAAGGACTGGTATAGCGGTGAGGCTGGTTAATTTTACTGATCTGCTCCTTCGTGCGCTCAATCTGTTTTCTGCTTGTGCCAAGTGCATCTAGATAGCGGTCTACAATATGGGGAACGTCGTCCTCTGCTAACGCTGAGAGCATTTTTACGGTTGCGCCATAACGGGTGAAGTCTTGGAGTAGATCTTGCTCTTGATATTCTAATTCGCGGCAAGTCATGATAACGCGATTTTTTGTCTGCATAATGGGAATAAGTTCGTCATGTACAACTTTTAGAGCATTAATCTCCAACTCATTCATACCATCACACAAGAAGAGGATACGTCCTTGTGAAAAAAAATGTCGCAGGTAGGGACGCAGATGTTGCATACCAACTAGCTCAGGTTCTTTCGTTTGCTGCGCCTTTTGTTGATGTTTGTTATCTAACAGATAGGCAAGTAACGTCTCCGTGCTGGTTTGGGCTGTGGCAGTAGTATGTGGCTGGTGTTGTCGCAAAAAGCCATTATAGTACTTCATCTGGATGAGTATAGGAATGCTATCGGTCCTCTGCAAGCCAGCTTCAGTCATGCTATAGAGCAGATATTCGAGGCTTTTTGTCTTGCCACTACCAGGTAGGCCGAGCACGAGCATATGTTGCTCCTGTGCTCCGTTTAAGCTGGATGAGCCGCCGGGGGGATAATAGCTCTCCATAGCTTTGGCAAGACTCCTACGTACGGCTTTGCGATAAGCATTGACTTTTTGCCGTTTCGTCGTGAGCAGTAGCAGGAACAGGTACAGTACGAGAATACCCAATATAATACAACTAGGAATGAGAAATAAGATAATAGCGGAAAGGGACAAGCCTATGCTTGCACCTACAATAACTCCTGCGAGGAGCAAGGCCAATATGATACCACTGGTGATAAGCCAGCGCCACCGCACGCGTAGCGCAATGTGTATATCCTGTGCAATCTGTGGACCACGTGGTGGTCGAGAGATAACCTGCTGTTTCATCATCTTATACGGCCAAACTTTTTTTCAGCTGGAAAATTAGACAAATTTCGATCTTTCGCGTACAGTATGCATGCAAAGGAACAAGGAAAGGATTGGGCTGACATGTCAACTGTGCTTGAGAAACTCGCTCGCTCCATGATCTACCTGCTTTTATATACACTAATTTTTTTTGCTTGTCTTCTTGTCTTACCCCGCTCTGCTCGTGCTGATGGTGGTGCGCCCAATCTAGCGTATGTCGCAGGGGCAGATGCGGGTATTAGCGTCGTCGATGTGGCTGCGGCGAAAGTAGCGAAAACTATAGCTCTTTCTGGAGATCCGCATACCATCTTGCTGAGTCTGAATGGACGTTTTTTATATGTAACACAGCCTCATCTTGATCAGGTTTCGATCATTGAGGCCAGAACAGGGAAAAGCTTCTGTAGTGCACATATATTGGGCGCTCCAACGTTTCTAGCGTGGGATCAGAGTACCACGTTGTACGTAGCGGGCAATCGCGCTACGAGTGTTAGTGCCATAGATACTACAAATTGTACCATCAAACAGACGTATCAGATAGATACTCTTGTGAATGGTCTGACACTGGCAGGTCCTCAACTAGGTCTACCAACCAATAGCACTATGCAATTGTGGGTAGCTGGAACAACTGCATTAACAATTTTCGATATCAACACGGGAAAGATCATCGATCATATCACTATTGCAGGTGGCCCTCAATATCTTACCGCTCCACCTGGCGTAATAATCTATGCTACCACACGCCAAGGCAGTGTTGTCGCGGTAGATTTCCAGCGGCGAGCGGTGCATGTGTTGCTCAGCGGTGGGACGTATGGTCCGATGGATTATGATGCGCTGACTGGGCAGATCTATGTGCCGGATCAGAAGAATAAGTGGCTGGCGGTATTGTCCCCGCTCGATCCGGCCAGTGCAGTTGTACCGAGGGAACCTGAACGTGTCTTGCGTACCGATGGCGTACCGGTCTCTGTGGCGATCACCAATGACGGCTTGATTGGGTTTGTGGCATTGCAGGATGGCCGTATTGTGATGTATGACCTGCTCGCACGACTGGTAGCTTATACGCTCCAGGTTGGTGGCCATCCTCACTTTTGTGGAGTGCGCTACCAGCGTGGGCTACGGTTGGTATTGTTGTGGTCTATTTTGTGGCTTTACTGGCTCTGGTCATACTGCTTGTGCGTTTACTGAGAGGGGCTTTCGCCACGCGTCATTTGAAGTGATTCTATGGAACGTTGATCTGTGATCTTGAAAGCCGCAAATCCATTGATGTTTTGCGTGGTCGAGCGGCACGAAACTGTCCCAGGTGGGGTGCGAGAGCCAATCTTTTTCTTGATTTACAGCGGTGCGAGCGGGACGGTAAAGAAAAAGGTGGAGCCGACGCCGACATTACTTTCTACCCATATCCGTCCTCCTTGCCGCTTGACAATCTGTGCCGAAATAAAGAGGCCAAGTCCAAGACCAGGGAAGGTCTTGGACAGCGGGTCACTCACGCGAAAGAAGCGTTCAAAGATGTGCTCGTGTTTCTCTGGGGCGATGCCAATACCAAAATCCTGCACACCAACGGTGGCGGTATCCGTATCATCTGCAACCTTCACGAGGATGGCATGAGCCTGGGGAGAATATTTTATGGCGTTGGAGAGCAGATTGGTGAGTACTTGGCCGGTGCGTTCACGATCTCCGAAGACTGGGTGACGAATAACTCCCTCGATACGAATCTGATGCCGTTGTGTGGTATAAGCCGCCTCTTCAACTACGTCTCGCATAAGGGCATCCAGGTCAAACGGCTCGTTGTGCCAGGCAAGTTGCCCAGCCTCTAATTTGGTCACGTCCAGCAACTCGCCGATCAAGTTGACGAGCTTATCTTGTTGCTTCTCCATTTTAACTAGCATGGTTGCTGACTGCTCATCGCCTGCTTTGGTAAAGCGCTTGTGCAGGATCTGCGTATACCCTTTCAGACTGGTGATAGGCGTCTTCAGTTCGTGACTAGCAATGGCCATAAATTCTGTGCGCTGCTCCAGCAACCACTGCTTTTCACCTTCTGCCAGCTTGCGCTCCGTGATGTCCTCCATGGCGAGCAAGATCAGCGGGACGCTATCGATGCGATGAGCATTGAGCAGCATGATCCTGCGACCAATCCTGGGAAAGGTATGTTCTACCTCGTAATCTAGCAAGGAACGATTGGCGGGGAGCAGATCCTCTAACAGGGTCCGTAAGGCGTGAATGTTCCATTGGCCGTCTCCTAGCTCGAAGATCGAGCAATGCTCCGTTTCCGCAGGCTCCGCCTGGAAACACTGGTAGAAGGCTTGGTTTGCGCGTTGCACATACAGGTTTGCATCCAGCACGAGCAGCGGCTCGCGGACGGTCTCCACAATTGCATCCGCGAAGTCACGAGCTTCTTGTAGTTGCGCATTGCGCTGCTGGAGTTCTGCGTTCACGACAAGCAACTCTTCGTTGCTGGCCTGGATCTCTTCTTTGGACGTTTCCAGTTCTTCATTGAGGCTTTGTAACTCCTCATTGCTGGAGAGCGTCTCTTCATTAGCCGAGTGCAATTCCTCATTGGCGGCCTCTAGCTCTTCAATAATGGAGCGCATCTCCTCACGAGTGGCCTCCAACTCCCGCTCTAATTCCCGAATGCGCCGATCTTTGACCCCCCGTCGTGCTACACTGCCTTGTTGCCCGTCTAGTGCCAGGGATATGGCTGGTGGAGTAGACAATGTTCCCGCATCTTCAAAGAGGATCAAAAAGTAGCGTTCCGTGGCAGACGCCTTCAGAGGAATGACTTGTACGGAGATGCGACGGAGTACGCCTTGGTCGCTCATTTGGATGCCATCTTTTTTTATCGGCAGTCCACTCTTTCTGGCTTTAGAAAGGGTAGTTCGCAGTTCTAAGTCCAGACCCGCTCTCGCCATTTTGAAGAGATTGAGACTCGCACGACCAGGTGCAGGTCTCAGGTAGGGGTTCGTGTCTCCACGAAAGTGGAGGATTTCCATCTCCGCGTCAATGACAACACTGGCTGGGGCAAAACTGGCCAGCAAACGATCTGTCTCCTTCTGAAGATCAAACTCCCAATGCCCCTCTTCATGAGCCATATTCTTTCCTTCTTCACTTGAGTCTGGTGACGTTCCTCTAATGGATCTACGGATGTTCCCGACAACGACTGTTCGCGCGCTGATGGCTTTTTTCACATACAACTGCCGTTTGTGCTCCCCGGCATGCCCAAAGAGATCGGAAGCAGTCCCGATGGTTTCCGATGGTCCGAGCAGGAGTACACCGTTGGGAGAGAGCGCATAGTGGAACGTCTGGAAGATCTTCCTCTGTGCCATCGGCTCCAAGTAAATCAGCACATTCTGACACGAGAGCAAGTCCAGCCGGGAGAACGGCGGGTCCTTGAGAAGATTGTGCTGGGCGAAGACGCAGAGATCGCGGACGGCCTTACGAATCTGGTAGCACCCATTGACGCCGAGAAAGAAGTGTTCGCGACGCGCGGGAGAGAGCGTGTTGAGTGCGCCTGCTGGATAGATGCCCGTCCTGGCGGATGCGATAGCCTTTGGATTGAGATCTGTGCCAAACAGTTGGATGGG
>VBJK01000259.1 GCA_005879655.1 Chloroflexota bacterium
GGTGGTCCTAAAACACATGGCCAGTCGGATCGCCTGCGTGCACCAGGTTCGATTGGTGCAGGTACGACGCCAGGCCGTGTACTTAAAGGAACGCGTATGGCAGGTCACATGGGCAATGTACGCGTGACGGCTAAAAAACTGCAAGTGATTCAAGCTGATCCTGAGCGCAATTTGCTGGTGGTAAAGGGTTCGGTCCCTGGTGCCAACGGCGGCTTGCTCATGATTAAGAAGCATGTGATGAGGTAAACTGCAATGCCCTCGACTACAGTCTATAACATGGCCGGGGAGGCCATAAAGCAGCTCGAACTGAGCGAGCAGGTGTTCGGAGTCATTCCCAACACGGCAGTTCTCCATCAAGTTGTCACCGCACAACTGGTAAATCGCCGTCAAGGTAATGCTTCAACCAAGACTCGCAGTGAGGTATCGGGCGGTAATAAAAAACCGTATCGGCAGAAGGGAACTGGTCGCGCTCGCCAGGGTAGTACGCGCGCTCCCCAATTCCGGCATGGTGGTGTGGTATGGGGTCCTAAGCCGCATCCGTATCATCATGATGTACCCAGGAAGATGCGCCGTCTGGCCATCCGCTCGGTGCTGTCTGATAAGGTTGCCAACGACAATCTGATCGTCGTAGATGAGTTGACTTTGGAGCAGCCACGCACGAAAGAGATGCTGGAGCTGCTGAGCAAACTGCCATCGGCGGCAGGTAAAAAGGTCCTGATGATGTTGCCGAAGCGCGACGAGAACGTCGTACTATCTACACGCAACATCCCGACCGCCAAAGTGCAGCATGTCTCCTCGATCAACGTGGTGGAGCTGCTGAAGCATGATTATGTCGTGATGCCCGTGAAGACGGTGCGCTGGCTCGAATTGGTCTTTGGCGAAGGTCTTAGTGCCGAGGAAGCAACCATCAAGATTGCTGATGCTGTTACTGAGGTGGAGACAACCGTGGAGGAGACCTCCAACGAGGCCGACGAGCCGGATACAGCTAGCGAAGCATAGGCGAGGAGGAGAAAACTGTGGAGATCACAGAAGTACTACGCCAGGGTATTATCACTGAAAAATCTGTTCGCTTACAAGAACAAAATAAATATACCTTTAAAGTAGCGCTAAAAGCGACAAAAATTGACGTGCGCCGTGCTGTTGAGCAGCTCTTTAATGTGAAGGTTACTTCCGTTAATATTATGCGTATGCCAGGCAAACCAAAGATGATTCGACGGCGTGGTGTGGCCCCTCGACCTGTGGAGCCGCGCGAATGGAAAAAGGCGATTGTCACCTTGCAAGAAGGACAGGCAATCGACGCATTGAAGGCGTAGGGATTGATAGATGCCAATTAGACAGTATCGACCAACCTCTCCAGGGCGTCGTGGCATGTCTGTCTCGACATTCGAGGAGATTACAAAGACGAAGCCAGAGAAATCTCTGACCGTCAAATTGCAGAAGCATGCGGGGCGCAATAATCAGGGTAAGATCACTACGCGCCATCGTGGTGGTGGTGCCAAGCGTGCTTATCGCATCATCGACTTCAAGCGCAATAAGCTGGGCGTACCAGCCAGGGTTGCCGCGATTGAGTATGATCCCAATCGTTCTGCTCGTATTGCACTTTTGCATTATCTAGATGGTGAGAAGCGCTATATTCTTGCCCCGCTGGGTCTCAAGGTCGGCGATCAGGTAGTCGCTGGTCCAGAGGCTGATATCCGCACGGGTAATGCATTGCCGCTTAAGAACATCCCGACCGGCACAACTATTCATAACATTGAAATGACGCGTGGTCGTGGTGGTCAGATGGTGCGTGGCGCTGGTGCAGGCGCTCAGTTGATGGCAAAAGAAGGCGATTACGCTCAGGTCCGTCTGCCGTCAGGTGAGCAGCGTCAGGTCCACATCCTATGCATGGCAACCATAGGGCAGGTCGGCAATGTTGATCATGAGAACGTGAGTCTTGGTAAGGCCGGACGTTCTCGCCATATGGGTCGTCGTCCCACCGTCCGTGGCTCCGTCATGAACCCACGCGACCATCCTCATGGTGGTGGTGAGGGCCGCGCACCAATTGGTGGTAAGCCACAAACGAAGTGGGGTAAGCCCGCACTAGGTTACAAGACTCGCAGAAACAAGAGAACGGATCGCTTCATCGTTCGCCGTCGCAATGCGGGTAGGAGGAAGAAGTAATGTCGCGCTCAAGAAAAAAAGGGCCATATATTCATGAGTCGCTCAGGAAAAAGGTCTTGGGCATGAGGCGTAGCGGCGATCGTCGTTTAATTAAAACATGGTCGCGGGCCTCTATGATCTTCCCTGAGATGGTTGGCATGACCATTGGCGTGCATAATGGTAAGACTCATGTTCCCATCTATATTACTGAGAATATGGTCGGTCATAAATTAGGAGAATTCGCCCCCACACGGCATTACCGTGGTCATGCGGGTGGCAAGAATGAAAAGACGACTTCGGTGAGGTAGAGATGCAAGTCAGAGCTATTGCAAAAGATGTTGGCATTCCGCCGCGCAAGATGCGTCTGGTTACGAATGCGGTCAAAGGGCTTCGCGTGAATGAGGCTCTGGCTATTCTCCAGTTCTTGCCCAATGCAGGCGCGCAGCCTGTGAGCAAGGTCGTGGCGTCAGCGGCGGCGAACGCGGAGAATAACTACAACCTCGATCCTGATGACCTCTATATTCTTAATATCGTGACGGATGAATCGTATCGTATTAAACGTATCAAGCCACGGTCTCATGGTCGCGCTGGACGCATCATGCGTCGCTTTTGCCATGTCACAGTGATCGTCTCAGATGATCCGGCAGACGCCGGGCGTTAACCGCTAGATAGGAGGACACTTTGGGTCATAAAGTGCATCCCATAGGGTTCAGGCTCGGCGTAGTCAAGGGCTGGCAGTCTCGCTGGTATGCTGAGCGTGATTACAAGGATTTGTTGGCTGAGGATTATGTCATCCGCCAGACCATCAATAAGCAGTTGTCCAATGCAGCTGTTTCCCGTATTGAGATTGAGCGTGCTGCCGCCAATCAGATTCTGGTGAAAATTCATACTGCTAAACCGGGTATTGTGATCGGTCGCAGTGGTGAGAAAGTGGAGCAGCTCAAAGGGGCTTTAGAGCGCCGCACCAAGAAGCGTGTTCGTGTGGAGATCATCGAGATCCGCCAACCGGAGTTGGACGCTTATCTGGTGGCCCGTAGTATCGCTGAGCAGTTAGAGAAGCGTGTCTCCTTCCGTCGTGCTATGAAGCAAGCCGTACAGAAGACGATGCGCGCGAATGCGAAGGGTATCAAAGTTATTGTTGGTGGTCGCCTGGGTGGCGCGGAAATCGCCCGCTCAGAGAAGGAGGTCGAGGGGAAAGTTCCTCTTCAGACACTGCGCGCGGACATCGACTATGGTCTGGCTGAAGCTCATACCACCTTTGGTGTTATTGGTATTAAAGTCTGGGTTTATCGGGGAGATATTCTTCCCAGCAAACGCCGCGAGCTTGGTGAAGCACCAGAAGCGGTTGTACAGCCCATGCAGGCACCTCGCGAAGGAGGCGAGCGCCGTCCAGAGCGCCGCAGATATGATGGCGGCGAGCGCAGAGAGCGCAGAGATGGCGG
>VBJK01000163.1 GCA_005879655.1 Chloroflexota bacterium
GGTACAGATCTGGAATGCTACGAATGGACAGTTGCTCTACACTTATACGGGACACTCTCAGGGCGTCTATGCAGTAGCGTGGTCGCCGGATGGGACGCGTATTGCTTCGGCTGGTTATGACGAGACGGTACAGGTGTGGTCGGTGTACTCAGAGCAGTCATAAAAATGACAAAATACATACTAAAGTGATATATTCCTTCAAAGAAAGACCCCGTACAAACCCATAGACGCAAAGAGAAAAGGAAAGAGGGTTTCTACATGAAACACTGGCTGCTTGTCACTATCCTACTTCTACTTGGTAGCCTCGTACTCGTTGCCTGCGGCGGCACCGAGAATCCAGCAACGACAAATCCAACAACATCAAGCACACAAAGCTCCGGCTCTAGTGCTCAGACCGTCAACGTCCTGTTGGGGGAAATGTACGTCAAATCAGACGTGACGAGCTTCAAAGTGGGTACGCCGTATCACTTCGTCGTGAAGAACGAAGGGAAAGTCGTGCACGAGTTTACTATCGCAAAGAAAGTTATCGAAGGCAATGAGAAAGCCCGCGATGCCGCTTCATTGAAAGATGTTGACAACATCGCATCTGGACAAACTACCTCCTTCGACTATGCTTTCAAAGAGCCAGCTCCTGCGGCAGGGATGGAATTTGAGTGCAGCTATCCCGGTCACTATGAGATGGGCATGCATACAGATATTACGGTCAAATAGCTCAATCCCAGAGGATGCGCGTCGTTTTTTCATCAATGGGGTAACATGTTCGTAGACGTGCAATATATTGCACTAGCGGCACAAATGCTGGTACAATGTATTGCACGTCTGCATGCTTGTGGGTGAGCACAGCGTAACGAATTGCGCAACAAAGATTTTACACGCTAAAGCCCAGGAACCAGTTGCGGGAAGAATGTCATCAACAGCAGATAGCCATTGAGCAAAGCAATGGCGAACGCAATAAGCCAACCAAGGTATTTGAGCCAGCCAGGATTCACGAAACGCCCCATCTTCGCCTTCTCGCTGGTGAACTGAACCAGCGGAAACACCGCAAAGCTCAACTGTAAAGAGAGGATCACCTGGCTGAGAATCAGCAGTTGGCCCGCTCCTTTCTCACCATAAACATAGGTGACGATGATTGCAGGAATGATGGCAATACCTCGTGTGATCATGCGACGAAACCAGGGCTTGACGCGCATATTGACAAAGCCCTCCATCACGATCTGCCCAGCCAACGTGCCTGTAAGCGTGGAGTTTTGCCCCGATGCCAGTAACGCAATAGCAAAGATCGTGCTGGCTAATGGCAGACCAAGCACGGGTGACAAGAGTTGATACGCCTGCCCAATATCCGCCACATCAGTATTCTTCGTGCCATAAAAGGTTGCAGCCGACACAATGAGAATGGCAGCATTAATAAAGAAGGCGAAAAGCAATGCTACAGTCGAATCTATGGTAGCAAACTTGATGGCTCTGGCCCTTTCCTCATCGTGTTTCCCAAAGGCTCTCGTCTGTACAATACTCGAATGTAGGTAGAGATTATGAGGCACGACCCAGCAAGCATAGGTAGCATCGCCGGATGAGAGATCGCTATCTCATAAGCAAAGCAGAGACCAATCGTGAGAATTAATGCCCCTACCAGCGCCTCAATGAAACGAAAACCCTTATTTTGCAGTAAAAGAACTATGAGCACATCGAGTGCGGTCAGGATAACTCCAATAATAAGAGGGAGACCAAAGAGCAGATTGAGAGCAATGGCAGATCCAATGACTTCAGCAAGGTCACAAGCCGCTATAGCAATTTCGCATAAGATCCAAAGGGCTAAGGCGACCGGGCGAGCATAGTGATCACGACACGCCTGGGCAAGATCTCGACCAGTCACAATACCCAACTTTAACGCTAGATGCTGCAAAATGATCGCCATAAAGTTAGAGATGAGAATCACTGAGATTAGGAGATAGCCAAATTTGGCACCGCCAGCGAGATCCGTTGCCCAGTTACCAGGGTCCATATATCCTACCGCGACCATTAATCCTGGACCAAGGTAAGCCAACAGCGTACGCCAGAACCCCTTGCTCTTGTGAGGAATTAACACTGTGGCATGGACTTCTGATAATGAA
This sequence comes from Chloroflexota bacterium, assembly GCA_005879655.1. The sequence goes on from VBJK01000163.1 coordinate 2,109, forward strand.
GGAATGAGGGAGGGACGTTTCCATCCCTGCTCGCTTTGTAGTGAAGACGACATGACATTGGCTTCTGCCATAGTACTATCCTTTCATTCCCATCTTTGGGGGAGGTGCATCTCAATATATTTCGTGATAAGAGAGCTTTCGCTTCTCAAAAACATTTTAACTTGAGGATAACTTATTGTCAAGGGATGCTAAAAAGAATTTTTAGGAAAGAAAAAATTTATATTTTTGTGGGATAAAAAAGAGGTGTTTATCATTTATTAGGTGAAAAATACCGTAGCTGCGCAATTTATTGCGCCTGATTTTTTTGGTTGTGTCTCAGGCGCAATGAATTGCGCAGCTACGGTATTTTCTTTGTTTGTCACCGTGGCGCAATGAATTGCTTAGCCAGTTACAATAATCTGTTCAGCCATCTCTGCTCCTAGCATATGCTCTACGTGATTAGCGGCGTCACCGACAAGAATACGCAATGGGCCACCAAAAGGTGCACGTTCAAGCACCTGGATCTGCGTTTCTGGATAGAGACCGAGCTGTCCCAAATAGCGTAATTTCTCCGCATCTTGATCCTGTACCCTCAAGATATAAGCGGATTGACCGACAGGCAATTGTAGCAAGGTGCAGCCCGGACGCACAGTAACGATGCCTTCTTTACTGGGAATTGGATCGCCATGTGGATCAACGGTGGGATACCCAAGAAGTGCGTCAACTTTAGCTTCAAATTCTTCTGAAATGACATGCTCCAATCTATCGGCCTCTGCATGTACCTGATCCCAACTATAACCGAGTGTGCGCGCCAAGTAGAGTTCGAGCAAGCGATGATGGCGGATAATCTCTTTCGCTTTGCGCTCACCAGCTACCGTCAATCGCACACCTCGATACGGTACGTGCTCAACCCAACCCGCCGCCGCAAATTCTTTGAAGAGCATCGTCACAGTTGCATCGCTCACACCCAGACGCTCTCTCACCGCCGATGTAGACACTTTCTGTCCACGTTCCTGCATATCATAGATGACTTTCAAGCAATCGCTCATACGAGGCGATAGCTCCTGGATTGACTCATCCATGCGTTGTTTTCCTTAGCGAGATGCCCTATCCCTGCTCCGGTGATAAGGTTTTTTTTGCCTTCTTAGTAAAAGGTTTCACACTGCCGAAAATGGTATAACATATTTCTCAAACATCTGCAAGTTGAACTCACTCATGGAGCAGCGATTTTTGTGCCTTTTCTGGCGTGACAGGTCGTATGAATGGCTCGGTATCTCCATCATACCTTCTCAACAGTCCGATGTCATATGCTTTTGTTACAGCTTGTAGGCGCGTGTGCACATTCAATTTTGTGTAAATATTGTTAAGGTGTGTCTTAACAGTACTAACTGTTACGACCAATCTCTGGGCAACCACTTGATTTGATAGTCCTTCGGCTATTAATCCTAGTACCTCTTGCTCGCGTTCACTGAGCTTTTCGATAAGGATCTCGCCACGCTCTGGCGCGAGCGTCCAGATTGCAACCTGGGCTTTAGCCGTGAATGCTGCTAGCAGTGAGCGCATATAAGATGAGGAAAAAGTATGCAAATCCTGTATAGTACGCCTATGATTGCGATTATGATACTCCGTCAACAAGGATAGCACGGGGGTCCCCTCATCAAGGAAGATACGCTTGTAGCCGCCTGGCTCCGCCAACGTAAGGGCACGTTCCAGAGCACGCATGGCAGCTTCTATCTTCCTGTGTGCTCGTAACGCCAATGCTAGCACGATCAGCAATAGGATTTCGCTACTGGTGCGCCCCTGTTTACAGGCGAGATCGACCATTTCTTCCAAGGCAGGAATTGTTTGTGTAGTAGCGCCTTGGGCAATGGCAATTCTGGCTTGTAGCAAGCTTGTCGTCTCTGCTTCATAGGGTTCCTGCCGTGCTTGCTGGATAGCGTAGCGGCTACCTATCTGTTGTGCAGCTGCAAGATCACCCTGCATAAGCAAGTACTGGACGCGGTAAGCAACGATCTGGATGAGAAAAACACGATGCCCACCCAAACGGTGCGCACTCTGCTCTGCTTGCTCTAAGAAAGGGAGCACTTGATCATATTCAGCGCGTAGCCAGGCCAGACGTGCCGCAATGATATATGCATCAACAATGGCATCCTCTTCTTGGCTAGTACACTTGATCATCTGCATAGCTTGTTGCCAGTATGCCATGGCATTGCTGCTATCATTCCATTCACGATAAAGATCCGCCAGACGCAAAGATGCCACAATCTTATAATCGAGTAATTTCTCACTACCGTTCTGTAGCAGCCGCCGATACTTTTGTGCTGCTTCATGCAAATGCCCCTGCCGCAGCTGTATATCGGCCAGATGAGTTGCAGCTCTCAGTTGTGTCACGTGATTGTGACTCTGTTGACTGAGGTGGTATCCGGCAGCCAGGGTCGCCTGGGCTATAGATAGTTCGCCTGTGAGGATATGTCCAGCACCTAACGCGACAAACACCCTACTACGCACATACACCTCATTTTCCGGCAACAAGGCAAGCGCCTGCTGAGCATAAGCAATAGCCTGTAGTCCATTACCGCACAGTAGCGCCGCACATGCACGCAGATCGAAGACACGACTCAGCATCGCCAGATTATCCTCAGCCCTCCATATTTGCTCAGCTAGCAAGATGGCCTGCTCGTATTCTGCAAAGCGCGTGACTGTCAGATTAGTCCAGGCGGACAAAAAGGAGAGCAAGGGACGCTCGGTGACGATATGCCCAGGAAGCAACATCAGCCATGTGGCTACCAGCGTACTCTCTTCCAGTTGGAGCAACGACCAAGCAAACTGCTCTATCAGTCCGCTAGCCCGCTCAAGATCAGTGGCTGAAAATGCGTGTTTGATGGCATCAACGATGAAGCCATTTTGCTCAAACCACCAACTCGCCCGCTGATGCAAGAGTGGAATGCGCTCAGGGTACTGTTGTTCCAAATAATAACGGAGCAGGTCCCTGAACAAGCGATCATAGCGGTACCAGCATTTTTGGTAGTCGAGCGCGAGCAGAAATATGCCAGCTCTTTCAAGCCATTCCAGGTTTTCCCTACCGTTCGTTTGTTCGGTCAAACTATCACACAGCGAGGCATTTAAATTGTCGAGGATCGAGGTGGAGAGGAGAAAGTGTTGCATCTCTGGCGAAAGGTGCGTCCACACCTCCTCGGTCAGATAATGCTGTACATGACAGTGAGTACCAGAGAATGCTCTCATGGTATTGACCATGGCTGGCAACTCCTCATGCTCCTGCAAAGAGAGCGCCGCCAACTGTAATCCGGCAATCCAACCATCTGTCAGATCATATAGCTCAGCAATATCTTCTTTTCTCAGACGCAAACGCATAGCCTCTAGCAGGAATGTGGCAGCTTCATCCAGCGTAAAACGCAGCTCTGGCGCACGCAACTCGACCATTTGTCCTCGCACACGGAAACGTGCCAGCGGTAGAGGTGGCTCTTGACGCGCGATAATCACCAGATGAACGTGTAGCGGCAGATATTCCAGCAGAAAGGTAATTGCTTGGTGAATAGCTGGATTGCTAATATGATGATAATTGTCAAGTACTAATTGCACTTCATATTGTAATGTCATCAGCCCGTTAATGAGGGCTGTCAAGAGTGTCTCTATAGAGATCGGCTCTACGGTCTGCGACTGCTCCTCGATCTGCGCTATGGTTGCCGGACAGAGTCCCTCCAACGCTTTAAGGACATAACGCCAGAAGAGGAAGAGATCATTATCTCCATCGTCTAGCGATAACCAGGCTGTCTCTGCCTCATACTGACCAATCCACTGGCTGATCAAGGTGGTTTTGCCAAATCCCGCTGGAGCTGTCACCAGGATCAAAGGAAGCTGAGCTGCATCAAGTCTATACAGTAAACGCATACGAGGGATGATTGTCTTCAGAGCGGTAGACGGTATTGTAAGCTTTGTTACAAGCAAAGGATGGTTAGAACCTCTTTCCATATGTGCAGCCCTTCTTTGTTTCTACGCTTTGATGCAGTAGAAGACCGAGAGTTTCGTCACTATATCATATCGGAACTTACATGCCACAGATTGAGATACGCTAATAGGCGAGAAGATCTCTGTGTGAGCATGCTTTCCTATTGTTAATTCCCTCTTATTATACAAATAATTATGGGGGAAATGTCTAGAACTTGTGGTTAAAAGTATAAATATAACTCTATATCTGTTTCTGTAAGTACAATCTGATCTTCTGCTCCTAGTAGTAGTACATCTTCGGTAACTCAGAAGAGCGTAATTTGTTTCTTCTTGTTTTAAACAGTGTCATCTCAAAAGAATGATTTGCTCGCTCCCCCATAGGCGCGAACTGAAGCGGGGGTCCAGGGGGCAGCAGCCTCCCTGGCGGGGTTTGGGGTGTCCCAAAATATTCCAAATCATGCCATAGGCGCGAACTGAAGCGGGGGTCCAGGGGGCAGCAGCCTCCCTGGCGGGGTTTGGGGTGCCCCAAAAATCCCAAATCATCCCTTCGGTGGATGACAAGCGATGCCATAACCCGGTACACTCATAAATGATGAAGTTAGTAGTTAAACACTGCCACCACTTGCGTGCAACATTGTTTAGTATTATATGGACGGAACCAGATGACCGTGGGGAGGATATTATTCATGCGACAATCGGAAACTTACTTATCCCCTTTAGAAGCTACAGATAGTGTCCTGGTGCAGGAAACCATTGCGGGCAATCAGTGGGCCTTTGAGGCTTTGATGGAGCGGTATCATCCACTGATATACCGTTTTATCTATCATCGCCTAGGTGACTATGATCAAGTATGTGATGTAGTACAACAAGTATTTCTTCAGCTGTATATTTCGTTGCCGACATTACCCAGAGTAGAACTGCTCAAGCCCTGGTTGTTCCGTGTAGCTCAGAATCGCTGTTTAGACGAATTACGTAAGCGACGTAGACGCCGCACCACCCATTTTTCTGAGCTAGAGTGGCAATTTGATGAGGAGGATGTCTCCCCATTGGCTACGCTACCCGACTCACGTCCTACACCGGAGGAGGTAGCAGAATATCATGATTTGCAATCTACGTTACAAAGTGCTATTCAGTCCTTGCCTGCTAAGTTCCGCTCTGTCGTGCTTTTACGTTATATAGATCAGCTACGCTTTTCTGAGATTGGCCAAGTATTAAAGATGCCCGAATCTACCGTCAAAACCTATTATTACAGGGCTTGTTCACGTTTACGTGTCACCCTCACTTCATTGTAAAGTTGGCTTATTATGCAGTATTCAGCTGTGTGAGGGGAAACATCAGCTGTGCCCGTATTTCCCCTCGCACTAGTAAGAGTACTTCAACTTTTCATTCATACATATTGAGGCTAATATAATCGATATGGATCGTATCAAAAAATTCCGTTAATACACAACCGATGCGCTCTTCCAGTATCGCTTCGACAAATTCTTGGTGAAAGGGCCACTCATCATGGATATCCATGCAGGTTGCAAAGACTTGCACGCTGCAATCTAGAGGTGAAGCACAATGAGCACGCACCTCATTAATAAGGACACATTCAAATTGTTCGAGGAGTATATGACTGATCATGTCTTCAACGATAGATTCCGTTGGCAGGACTATGCTCAATGGGCCAATGCATTGAGCACGTAGATGAAAAATGTAGGTCTGCAAATCCAGTATGAATAATATTGCTTTGATCATAGAACATCTCACCTTTGCCTTATGGGCCAGAAACCCTTAGAAGTTCATAGTATGTTGTGAGTGTACCTGGGAAATGTTCTTACTGGAAACCGCAGAGGTGAGCGTTTAGTGGACATTTTATGGACAGATAGTGGACGTTCGGGGATCAACATCCCCCGAATGTCCACCATCTGTCCATCAGCAGTCATTTACAGTGTAACTGCCACTATGCCCTTCATAGTACCGACAAAGACCTTACCTTGTGAAAGCGTTGGGGTAGCGAAGCGCGAGGTCGCTCCTATCGGAATTGAGGCCCGTACGGCTCCCGTTGCGCTATTGAGTGCATAGAGTGTGCCGTTTTTATCGAGAGTGTAAACGGTGTGGCCTCCTACAATAGGTGAACCGTTGATCTGCGTAGACGCTTGCCAACCGAGCCGTAATGTCTTACCCCCTACCACGGTAATCTGTCGTACGCCATCCGTGCAAGGAATGAACATTTGCGTATCGACCACTGCCGAGCCACCATAGGCGGCGCAGATGTCTTGCTCTGTAATCTGACCACCTACGCCCCCCAGCGTATTCGTGTGTAGCAGGTAGGTTCGTCCTGATTTCCCGGCTGCAAAAATTAAGTTATCCGGCAGCAGCACTGGACCCATCGAGCCAAGATCGGCATCGTTGGCATTATCCTGTGCCCAGTTCGTGGGGGCAAAGCCATCTTGCAGTTGGAGTGTGGGTGAGAGGCGCAGGACGGAGTCGCTGTGATCCCATGCTCCCTGTGTTGCCTCGCCATTGCCTACTGATACATAGACGTTGCCCGCGCTGTCAATGACTGGACCAGGCGGTGCCCAAATGCCAGCTTCGCGCGGTGTTGGTACTTGGTAGGAGAGGGGATCACCTTGCCCGCTGGTACTTACGGCAAGCACGCGGCCATAGTAATTTCCGCAATCACCGTAGAGGCCACCATAGGCAATGTAGATCATACCTTGCGAGAGTGCAAGCGCGGCGCGTTGCTGATGCACTCTCGCATCCATGCCCGCTAAGTCAACCGAGCGCCGTACTACGACCTCTCCCGTTGCAACATCCAGACCAACCAGGACGTGTGCAGGCCCGGTCACTTCGGCAACGGCAAAAACACGCTTGGTGGCCGGGTCATAGACCGGCGTTCCCGTAATGCCGAGTGGATCTATGTTACCGCACGGCAGTGACGAGAGTGCTACTGGCGTGCCAACGTTTGTATGCCAGAGCTGTTTACCGGTCGCGGCATCAAACGAGTACAGCGAGTCTCCCTCCGTCGCAACAATAACATGTCCAGCTACCACTAGCGGTTCCGCATAGACCGCGCCATCCAATGAGGTACTCCAGGCCATATTCAACCGACTCGGATCAGGTACGTTGCCCGTTGGCAAAGATGCGGCAGTGCTAGTACTGCCGGTCGTAGGGGATGAACCCGGCGCATCGCTACCACCACAACTGCTGAGCGTGATGAGCACAATGCCCAGCGTAGCCCAGACCACGTTCTGCATACTCCGCTGGGGCCGAGCGTGGCAGTGTAATGTCAGCCCCTGTCTGCAAACAAGCACACAGACTAGCACTGTACCAACAGCCAACGAACAGATAGAAAGCATCTCCGATCCCTGCCTTTCAAAGTATTTCTCCACGCAAAAAACGGCATTGTTATGAAACAGAGGTAATGATCCTCACACCTATTTACGATAGGAAACACGAAAACGCCGCACAGGTGGCTCTTCTTGATCCATGCCATCTTCAAAAGTAGTTTCTTCCAAGCCACAGCGTTGAAAGGCCATTAAGTCCTGCCGCGTCAGAGGCCATGGCGGCATATTACCGACAGGATCACTCCTCTCGCGCCCACGACACACAATCAGAAGTTTTCCATTGGGGGCCAGGCAGGCAGTAATACATTCCATAGCGCGCGCACGAATCTCTTGCGGCAGAGATTGTAAAGTGTAGATTTCTAGAATAAAATCAAAGCTTCCATACCATTCGCGTGGTGTTTTGAAGAGATCGGCCACCGTATAGTTGACTGAAGAGCTGGGAAAGCGTTTACGACACCAATCAATTGCAACGCCTGAGATATCAAAGGCCGTTACAGCAAAGTCCAGTTGTGCCAGCTCCTCAGCATCGTCGCCCAGCCCACAGCCCACTTGTAGGGCTTTTTTGCCAGTCCCCTGCAAGTTCATGCGGATAGCCCAGCTTGTAAAAAGTGGGTTGGGTTTCATATTGGCCCAGGGAATGGCCAACGGATCTCCCTGCGCACGGGTATACAGCTCCTCGAACCATCCTGTTGGATTCCCTTGCTGTATAGCTTCTTCGGCGATTTGGCGTATCTGCTGGCGAGCCTGAGTGTTATCCATATCTATCATAGCCTTCCTCTCTTCAGGCATTTTTGTCTATCGGGACTGACCGGGGGTTGTCTTAGCCAAGAGGCTTTTTGAACCGATAGCAAAAATTGCCGCTCGAACTATCATAAAATTCCTATCCAGTTTATTCAGACGAAATGCTCAGACGTTTAGCTACAGCTGAAGCTATGAAATAGGTCAGAAAACGATAGACAACCAGCATGGTTATGGTAGAATGACCATATCTTAGTGCAAAACCAGAAGAGCTGATAGGGTTGGGGTCCAGGGGCGAAGCCGCCCTGGCGGGGTTTGGGGTGTCCCTAAATGTTCCCATTCCCCAAAAGGTTTTGGGATTACGCACTAGTGAGCACGAAGAGGTTCAAGAGAATGCAATATGCACTATTAGGCGGCGGAGCTTTAGGACTCATGGCCGCGTATCGGCTCGCGCAAGCGGGTCAAGCAGTGATGGTTTTTGAGCAGGAAAAGACGGCGGGCGGGTTAGCAGCTGGTTTCCGTGTTGGCGATAGTTGGCTAGATAAGTTTTATCACCACCTCTTCCGCTCAGACAAGACAGCCATTAAGATTATTGAGGAACTAGGCTTGCAACTGGACTGGCACCGACCACGCACTGTGAGCCTGATCAATGGTACGTTTGAACAGCTCGATTCGCCGCTGACGCTGCTCCAATTTAAGCCCTGGCGTATCGACGAGCGGTTACGGGTTGCCGCCGTGCTGGCCTTTCTCAAGCTTGCTAATCCGGCGTGGTTAGAGGGGCAGACCGCTGATGCGTGGTTGCGCCACTGGATGGGTAAGCGCACATACGAGATGCTCTTTGAGCCACTTTTCATCGGTAAGTTTGGTGCATTGCATGATCGGATCGCCTTGCCGTGGTTCTGGGCACGCCTGCACGATCGCACGACACAGCTGGGCTACCTGAACGGCGGTTTTCAGTTGCTCTACGAGCGCCTGGTTGAAGGTATCTGCGCACGGGGTGGCAAGGTCCTGCTAGGTACACGCGTGGAAAAGGTTGAGCAGATTGCTGGTCGCTGGCAAGTGCAGAGCAGTCAGGGAGACTGGACCTTTGACCGGGTTATCTCAACGCTACCAACACGTCTCACGTGTCGTCTTATACCCGCGCTACCGCCAGAGTACCGTGCCCGCTACGACTGGGGTCAAGCCTATGGTGCACACTGCCTCATTCTCGCCCTGGACCGCAAACTCACCAACACCTGCTACTGGATCAACATCTGTGATCGCGGCTACCCCTTCATGGCCATGGTGGAACATACCAACTTCCGCTCACCCGCCGAGTACGGCGGGAGACATCTGGTCTACCTGGGCAATTACCGTGCCATGGATGATCCACTCTTCACCATGAGCAAAGAAGAAGTGCAAGCCGCATTCATCCCCCACCTACAACGCATCATCCCCACATTTCAGCCAGAGTGGATTCAAGAGAGCTGGATGTTCAAAGCCCCCTTTGCGCAGCCCATTGTGACGACTGATTATCACGAACATATTCCGCCCTCGCATACGCCCTTAGAGGGTCTGTGGGTTGCTAATATGTTCCAGGTGTATCCACATGATCGTGGGCAAAATTACTCCTTGGAGTTGGCGGAACGGTTGGTGAAGCAGCTTCTGTATTGAGGACCCCATAAAGTACCAGCCTGGAAGATATCCATTTGTAGATTTGACACTACTTGTGTTGATACGTCTATTTCTGCTCTTGAACCCAGAATAACGGCGATACGCTGATCTCTACTCTTCCTGTCTTCCAATATCTCGGCTATTTCAGGAATATCGATCGCTGATACTGCATCTATCATTGTATATTATCACGTCCACTCTTATGAAATACAGCAATATCCTACAAAATCTGATATTAAGCGCACTGTCTTGTGGAGGTTCAAAAAATCATGGTCAAATAGGCAGATCATTGTCAGTAACCAGGTCATATCCACTTGATGACCATTAAAAAGTATTTATAGTACAGAGTATATCAGTAATTGATCTTTGTGATACTGGGTAAGAGCCAAGTTTGTGCTTCTCTATCAAAGACGAAGACTACCTTGAATGTTGACAACCCCAACACACCAGAGCTATGATGCTACTAACAAAACATACTTCGCCTGTAAAGTACAACGAGCAGGCCACCTTACGTTTTGCGCTGTGCAAAGGAGCGAGAATTCATGACAGAAACCACAGCCAATGGAACTGTGTTTTATTCCCACACCCTCCCCAATGGCTTACAAATTGTTGGTCAGCCGATGCCCGATTTCGAGTCGGTGGCTGTATCGTACTTTGTTCGTACAGGTTCGCGCGATGAACAGGACCCCACGATCTCCGGTGTCTCCCACTTCTTAGAGCATATGGTCTTTAAAGGCACTCAAACCCTCGATTGGCAAGAGATTACGCTGGAATTTAATAAGATCGGTGCTGAACTGAATGCTTTCACATCCCACGAAGCAACGGTCTACCACGCTCGTGTGCTTGGCGAGTATCTGGATCGCGCCGTGGAACTGTTAAGCGATATGATGTATCCACGCCTGGCTGAGAGCGATTTCGAGATGGAGAAAGAGGTTATCATCAATGAAATTGCACGCTCAGAGGATCAGCCTTATAACTACGCCTATCGCCGGATGATGCAGACCTACTTCGGCAATCATCCCCTGGGACGCGATGTGCTCGGCTCCCGCGAAAGTATTCGCAATTTGCGTATCGAACAGATGCGCAATTACTGGCAACAGCGTTACTCCGCTAATAATCTGATCCTTGCTGTGGCGGGCAATTTCGTTTGGGACCATATCGTTGAGCTGGCTGAGAAGCATTGCAGCAATTGGCGCACCGGCAATGTTAGTCGGGATGTGATTCCCTACGAGCCAGAGCAGCCGCTTAACCAGGTAATGACCAATCCCCAGCTCAAACAACAAATTATGATCATTGCTATGCCTACCGTCGATGTCAAACATCCCGACTACTACGCCGCCGCGCTGGGAGGTAGCATTCTGGGCGATAGCGATGGTTCACGCCTGTACTGGAACATTTATCAGCGCGGCCTGGCGGAATCAGCCAGCGCTGGTATCTGGGCTATGGAAGGGACTGGCGTGCTGTTGATGGATGCTAACTCGACGCCTGAAGATGCCCCCCGCGTGCTTCAGCTGCTACGTGCCGAGCTGGATAGCTTACTGGAGGATGGTGTGCACCAGGACGAGTTGCGCCGTGCCAAGGATAAATGGATCAGTAGCATTGTACTGAGTAGCGAATCAACGTTCTCACGCATGCGCTCGCTCGCCACCGATTGGGTGACTGAAGGGCGGCTGATTAGTGTTGAAGAAGAGATTGCCCGCATTGAAGCAGTCACTACTGATGACATTATGCGCGCACTCCATCACTTCCCTCTACGAGAGAAACAGGTTCTTACTGCCTACGGCCCACTTGACGAAGTGGCATTACTAACAGAAGAGAAATAAGAGAGTGGATTAGGAAGAATTGGGAAGCCTCTCTGACCTCCCAATTCTTCCTAATCCACTCTTTTATTTCTCTTCTCTATCCAAACCATGATAATTTTTTAATGTGTTTTCCATTGACATATTAGGTACAAAGGATTTATAAGGACAAGGGGAACGAATGTTGTACGAGGTTTTCCTAAATGAAAAAGCAAAATAATAGACTTAGATCAGCCCGTTTAGAGAGAAGTTGGACACCAGAGTTTGTAAGTGGGAAAGTCGGCGTCAGCCTCAACACCTATAATCGTTGGGAAGCTGGCGAGCAAATGCCGCGTCTCTCCTCACTCGATGCGCTTTGCAAAGTTTTTGAGATGTCGCCGGAAGAATTGGGCTTCACGCATCTCGCAACCGCAAAAAAGATACGTACTGCACAAGATGAGGAGATAGCCGAAACGCTGTCAGTTCCTCCCTTTATATCTTCAATACCTGATGACGATGATCTACCATCCCTCTCAGAGAGTATACGCCTATGGGGGTTGGGCATTGAATCGTGCTGGGAACTCTATATGAATGGTGGACAAGCTGAGCTTGAACGGCTCTTGCCTACCTATCTCTCAAATCTCTCCAAGCCAACCCTCTATCCCGGATCAGAACAAAAGGCGGCGGCTGGTTTAACTGCTCAGGTGTATCAGCTCTTAGCCCTGTTGGAACTGCAACATGGCGATTTCATCAACGCACAGGCTAATGGTACACAGGCATTAGTATACAGCCAGCTAGCTAAAGATTGGAATCTTTACATCGCTTCACAGCTCCGCCTTGCCGCAATCTTTACTGCGCGCAAGCGTACCGGTTCGGCGCTCAGCGCTTACAACGAGGCTCTGAAACGCGTCAATGTGAGCAAGGAAAGTATTTCGCCTCTGCTACACAGCTGGATCTTCGCAGGTCTGGCGGAAATCCAGGCTACGATGGGACGAGATGTTGATGCTTTACAGTTGTTACAATTAGCTTTTGCGGTCTTTCCTGCTAAGCCAGAGGAAGACCCCTGTTTCTCTTACACACGTTGCGACCGTTCGCTACTCTTCCTCTATGAGGGACTCGTCTTCCTGCGTCTCGGTCAGACCAAACTGGCCTGGGAAGCTTTTTCTGAGATCGACGAACTCAAGCCAGCGCCAGTGGAGCGTACACGTGCAGAATTTCTGCTTCACAAGACGTATACGTCAGTTATACTTGGCAATATGATCCAGAGTTGTATCTATCTGGAAGCTGCTGCCAAAGCGGCACAGGCCGTCCAGAGCGATCTAGCATTTAGCGCTGTTTATAGTCTCTACGAACATATGCTGGCTCATTGGGGTAGCGAAACTCGTGTCAGATCTCTATCACGTCTCTTTCAAAGGTGATACCATTTTATTATCCCTCTCTGACAGTTGAGACTGGAGTCGAACGACATGGAAATTATAAGAACTGTGCAGGCATTGGAGCAAGCACATGCCCAATGGAAAGGGCACATTGGCCTCGTACCCACTATGGGCTATCTCCACGAAGGGCATCTCTCACTTTTCAGACAAGCCAGAACTGAAAACGATTTTGTCGTTGGCAGTATCTTTGTCAATCCCACCCAGTTTGGGCCTCACGAAGATCTAGAGCGCTACCCTCGTGATCTCGCGCGCGATCTGCATATGCTAGAAGAGTTAGGTACCGATGTCGTCTTTGTCCCCTCGGTTGCTGAGATGTATCCACGAGGATTTACCACCTACGTTGCTCCTGAAGGACCACTAGTCGAAGCAGCCGAAGGCGCAACACGCCCCGGTCTTTTTCGCGGAGTAGCTACTATCGTGCTGAAGCTGTTTCAACTGGTGCGTCCACAGCGCGCCTATTTTGGACAGAAGGATGCCCAACAAGCGGTCGTCATCAATCGTATAGTAACTGATCTCAATGTTCCCGTACAATTGCATATCTTGCCCATCATACGGGAGAGCGATGGTCTAGCTATGAGTAGTCGCAATAGCTATCTCGATAGAGCTATGCGCAATGCCGCCAGCGTCCTGTATCGAGCACTGCAAGCAGGAAAGACACGTTTTCAGCTACATAGCTCGTTTGCAACTGGTTTTACCGGGGTGCAACAGGTGGTACAGGCAATGGAAGAGACTGTTGCACAAGAGCCGATGGCACAGCTGATCTATGCGCAAGTGCGGGATGCTAGCAGCTTTTTACCGTTGGAAACACTACACACACCGGCGTTACTGCTCATCGCGGCTTGCGTGGGGAACACACGTCTGATTGATAACTTCTTCGTACGTGCTGATGGGACCTGGGATGAAGGCGTGATGGTAGGTAAGATCGATGAGAGTAGAAATAAGGGAGAGGATCCATGGACAACAAAATAACAGTTCCAGCCATTCGTGCACGTAAGCAAGGCCCTAAGATCACGATGATCACAGCTTACGACACCCCTTCAGCCATCATTGCCGACCGTGCGGGGATGGATATCATTCTGGTTGGCGATTCGCTGGCTACCACTGTCCTGGGTTTCGAGGACACCTTGCCAGCAACCGTTGAGAGTATGCTCCATCATACCTCCGCCGTCACACGAGCCAGACCGAAATCCCTGGTAGTTGCTGATATGCCCTGGCTGAGCTACCATATCACTGCGGAAGAAACGATTCGTAATGCTGGTCGTTTCATCCGTGAGGGAAGAGTAGACGCTGTAAAACTAGAAGGCGGCAGGAAACGCTTGCCGATGATCGAGGCGCTACTGACAGCTGAGATTCCGGTCATGGGACACTTGGGTTTGACACCCCAATCGGTCCTGATGATGGGCGGCTATCGTGTGCAGGGCAAAAAACGCTCTGCCGCTGAAGAATTACTCGCCGATGCCAGAGCTTTGGCGCAGGCAGGTATTTTCTCCCTGGTGCTGGAAGGTATTCCCGCAACGTTGGCAGAAATTATTACAAAAGAGATTGCCATACCAACTATTGGTATTGGTGCCGGGCCACATTGCGATGGCCAAGTACTTGTTTTCCATGATGCTCTCGGCTTCCAATTTGGCCATTATCCAAAGTTCGTGCGCCAGTATGCAAATCTGGGAGAGCAGGCCATCCAGGCTCTTGAGCGCTACCGCAACGATGTCCAAGCGGGCAGTTTTCCTGGCGAGCGAGAGAGTTATCGGGGCGATGCAGACATCACGCAGCTCTTGAATCCGGTAGAGCAGAAAAGCCCTGATCAACCAGCTTAATCCAAATGCTGATTTATTATACATTTCATGCATATAAATCCGTAGTTGCGCAATGCATTGCGCCAGAGCTATGGATAAAGAAAACAAGCGCAATGCATTGCGCAACTACGGTACGGGTGGCTTCACAGGCGCAATGCATTGCGCACCACCCTTAAAACAAGAAGAGGACAGGTTGTGCTTTAGCACCAACCTGTCCTCTTCTTGAGGTGCAAGGGGTCTCTTTACACTACATTCATACCCAAGCGTAGTCTCTTTTACACACACCTGCTATGGTGTATGTAGAGATAAATACTAACGGCTAATAAACGATACGCCTGGGCCAGGAAAAAATTTCCACTGGGTTACTGCTGCCCGCCTGGCTCCCCAATTCATCGAGCTAGCGATGAAACTCCCGTCTCGGTTCATCCACTCCACCACTGCGACGTGACCGAGTCGGGATGCGCCTTGCACACTAGGCTGCAAAACAAGAATGGAGCCAATAATTGGTCGTACAGAAACATGCCAACCAAACTCAGTTGCACGTGCCCTCCATTGCCATGCGTTCGCCTGCGTTCGCCATGGCACATAGGTACCATGCAATTGATGATAACGCTCATTCGCATACCACGTGCATTGACCGTATGGGAACACATTCGTTTGTCTGATCGCCAGTCTACTTGACTGTCTTACAGGAAGAATCGCGCCCCGCATAACGTTCGCAGGTTGTACTGGTTGCCCATGGGTCACTGTATCAATGACATGCGCCTGCATGAGCGATGCCAGATTATCTCCGGTTGGCAGAGAGTACACCGAGGCAGCAGATGTTGTATTGTCTGGTCTACCTGTGTGATCACAGATAACCTCATCAGGATAAAGCAAGTCGGGTTGCACAGAAGAATTGTACAACGCCAATTTGGTCCAGACTATATCATAGCGCTCCGTGATAGACCTAGGCGTATCAGCATACCCCATGGTATATGTCTGGTCACTACGAGAGCATGTGTTCCCAGAACGCGTCTGCCCTTGCGTAGCACCAAGTTCTGTGTTACATGCCGAACTCGTCAAGAGCAGTCCAAAGACTGCTGCAATACCAATTTTCACTACAAAACTAACTACGTTTATGAGCTGGAAATACTTCCAGCATCGTTGTTGCCTTTGCAATGTATCCTCTCTCGATTATACAACTTGCAGACCCCCGCTAAGGTTGTTCCTGACGCCTCTGTCTCAAGGGAACTAACACATAGTAGTACTATACACATTAAATATTTATGATATATTTTGATGTATTAGATATAATCACAGCGCCTTCAGGATATGGTGAAGGCTGGCTGCCAGATGCGCACGATGTCCTGACTGCATGAAACCACCCGCGTACTATCAGGCGACCAAGCAAGCGAACGTATCCAGCTACGATGATCGGTGAAGACGGCCCGACGATCCTCTTGCAGAGCTGACCAGACCTGGACGCTCGTATCGTCACCGCCTGAAGCAAGGAGATTGGAGCTAGCAGAGCAAGCGAGGGCTTTGACCGGGCGTGTATGGCTCCGATAGGTATAGATTGCTTTGCCAGTATTAGCCAACCAGAACTGGACGGTTACATCTTGTCCAGCTGAGGCAAGATAATGGCCATCCGGCGACCAGCTCAGCGCATAGACGGGGCCAGTATGTCCCCGATAGGTTATCAATGGCTCATCATTGCTTTCGGCTGTATCCCACAGGCGCACCACACCATCAAAACTAGCGGCCCCGATACGGGTATCGCCAGGAGACCAACATGTCGCAAAGAGACGATAAGGACTCACGTAAATGGCACGACGCTGAGCACTAAAGGCATGCCAGACCTGCACTGTGCTATCCCCATAGTCACCACCAGAAACGATGGTCTGCCCATCATATGACCAAGCAATACTTCTGACAAAACGGGCATGCCCACGATATATGCTAACGCACTCGCCATCCGTGGCCCGCCAGACATGGATTACACCAGCGGTATCACCTGAAGCGAGATAGCAACCGTCAGGCGACCAAGCAAGAGAGAGCACACATTGCTGATGTTGCGTATAGGTGAGAAGACTGAGGCCGCTATCAGGGTCCCAGAGCTGGACAGTGCGATCACGTCCAGCGGAAGCAATCACATGACCAGCGGGCGACCAGGCCACGGCAAAAACGTTGTCCTTATGCCCGCTATACACGCTCGTGGGGTAGCACCGGCAAGATGTATTCCAGGCATTCCTTGACGGCCTTCGGGCTACCCGGCAGGTTGATGATGAGCGTGCGACCGCGTACTCCTGCAATACCCCGCGAGAGCATCGCCATGCGTGTATATTGCAGGCTGATACTACGCATGGCCTCCGCGATACCAGGTGCTTCGCGCTCAATGACCGCCTTTGTCGCCTCCGGGGTGACATCGCGTGGTGCCAAGCCAGTGCCTCCCGTGGTGAGAATCAGGTTGAGCCGCTTTTCATCGCACCAATCGCGCAACACGGCAGCAATCTGTTCCTGTTCATCAGGGATAATCCCACCCGCGCTGATGACCGCACCGGGCAACTGCATCACTAACGAACGAACGTTTTCACCGCTTACATCCTGACGTTCGCCTTTGGCTGCACCATCGCTAATGGTGAGGATGCCGATTGTGATCATGGTGACTACCCTCCTGGTGCCAGTTCGCGCATCAACGCCCCAATCTGATGGCGCGAGCCATATAACCAGACGGTATATTCATCCGGCAGATCTTCAATATCAATATTGCAATGCATCTCTGAGGCCAGTTTGCGCGCGATATCCAGGAATTGACCACGTTCGGCTTCGTCATGACTCTGTGTGCTCAGAGCTAGGCGTCCTAGACGTTCTTTAGGACTGAGCACACTATTGATCAGAGCAGTGAGCTGATCGAGGCCAAAGACGACCCGCAATGGCGGCATGTCTCTTGTTTCCAGGGGCGACATTGAGATACTTCGTCCACCATTGCCACTCTTATTGCTCTGTTGCTCTGGGCAACTGGCCAAGTTCACATACACCGCACGTAGCTTTTCTAGAAGACTATGGCGTGCCTCCTCAGACGTATCAGAGCGAGGATGGACGTAAGCCAGCAGACGATACGCCTGATCGGAATAGAGAAACGGCGTGGCCAGTGCAGCACGGCGTCCACAGGAGGGACAGATCGCTACATTCAACAAACCCGCCAACACGATATAGCGCAACTGTGGATCTTTTGCCACGTTCACATAGTGGTATATCGAACTTGTATACACCTGTCCGCAGGGACAGGTAAAGGTTTGTGTAATCGCATGAGACATAATAAATGTTCTTTTTGTTTGACTTTCCAGTGCGGCAACCAGAGAAGGGGGTAGCACTGCCGCACGTCTGTACTCTCCTCCCATATGATCATGCCCCTGCACTAGAGAAAACATTCAGGTAAGGCACCTTTGTATCAAGTATAACATAACGCCCAGCCTGATAGCACGCTCACAAGAAGGCAAATTTATGTACTTTTTTTCCATGATTTTACATCATATTCTTGTGGTTCAGCGCCGTCGGCCCTTGCTCATCGATTTAGTGGAGAAGGTGAATTTGATACCCTGTCGCTGCATGAAGTCCTGAAAGTGGGCGTAGAATTCGTTACGGTCTGGCATGGTGATGACGGAGACGGCATCTGCTGTTTCAATGGCATAGGGGTAGCCACCCAGACCGGCTATGACCTCTGCGCGTACAACATCCAGCACAGGTTCAACCAGACCCTCGTCGAGCATCCAGCGTGGAAATTCCAGGCGTGCGGGCCCTCTATTGGCTGTGGTTTGCAGATAACAGAAGGCTATGCGGTCACGATATCGTCCATAGCTCGTGAGAATATCGTTGCGCGCACAGATCATCGCCGGGGTACGATCACCCCATTGCAAGCAACCTTGCCAGAGCAGAGCATCATGAATCTTTTTGGTATCACGCAAGACCGGCTGACCCTCCAGTGCATCCACACGGCGCAACATAGTAATGATATCCCGCGCATAGCTGGTATCGATGTAACCAATCAGCGGCACACGTAATTCTTCAGAGGTTTTCACTAAGGCAATTGCTGAGTTAATATAGTGTTCACGATATGGATTGGGCATGCTTAGCGCGAATGAGACGACGAGCGAGCCATCGAAGAAGACGACCGGGCTATGCACAGGAGCCTCAGCATCACGAGCCTGTGCACATTGTGCCATCAAGCGACAGAGGGTCTCGATCTCTAGCAGGTAACGGCGCAAGGTGACTTGCATATCCGAATAGGGGTAGCTATCAGGGTCGGCGTACTCTGTCTTTGACTCTTCCATAATCTCGTCCGGTGCCAGCACTTCCATTTGCACATCTTTGATATAAGGACGCCCGCGCATATGAGGATTGATGAAATAGCCGACCTGCACCAGCGCCACGGGAATTGATGCGTCACGCCACGGCAACAATTGGCTACCGTCTACTGCTACCGTTGTGACACCTTCAATGCACTCGGCCCATTGGCGCGCCTGCTCGTGATTGGCGAACTCACGACCAAAGGAAAAATGTGGAGCGCGATAGTGGTTGTACGCGGCATTGACGAGCCAGCGGTCAAATTCAATCGTTGGTCTTGCTCCCGCCGAAGGCATACCCGGTTGATCCGGTGGCAAGATCTGTGCTAACTGTGCACTCGACGGGTAACGCGTGTGTAATGTCTCCAAGATATTGCGATAGGCGTTGAGCTGATCGCTGAATGAGCCATCGAAGAGCGAGAACTGACTCCGCTTCTGGTTAAGCGCCGCTTGTAATTTTCCCTTATGCAGCATAAACAAAACTCCTTGCAATACGAACAGAACGGGCAGGGCCCCCATAAAGGATGCCCCTACAATGGACAGATTGGCTTGCGACGGGCATTCGTACCATTGTAGGGGCATCCTTTATGGGTGCCCTGCCCGTGATATATTTACGACTGCGTAGCGTATGTACCATTATGGCTCCAAAGAGAAACAGCGGGCGCTTCCTGTGCATCACGGATCATGCCATCCTCGTCTACCAGATGGGTCACGCCATCAGTTTTACGCAGACGGATCAGACTATCCAGACCCTGCTCAAAGGTGTCATCGTGACTGATCACGATGAGTTGCTCAAAGCCTCGCACACGACGAATCTGATCGGCGAGATTCATACGGCGCAGTTCGTCCATATTTTGTGTTGGCTCGTCGAAGAAGGCGATGTTGAGTGTAGAGAGCTTTTTGAGCAAGGCAAGACGGACCGCCAATGCGGCACTCATCTGCTCACCACCGCTGAGCTGTGCAAAGGCACGGTTCACTCCCTGGCGGCGCAAGATGATCTCGTAGTCGTTCTGCCACGAGAGCTGTGCACTGCGATCGCCCATAATCTCACCAAAAATACGATTGGCTTCGGCAGAGATATTGTTGAGCATGGCCTTCAATACCTGGGGAGCGGCCTCCTTGATGAGCTTGCGGAAATATTCCAGCATGGAGTACAGGTCTTCAAGAGTCTGGTATTCCTGCTGTGCCGCCGCCAGTTCGACCAGTTTTTCCTCGGCTTCACTGATCTTCTTTTCCCACTCGTTGATGTCCAACTGGTTGCGCTGGAGCTTTTCGGCTAAGGTACTCAATTCATTATGCAAGCGCTCAATCTCTGCCTTAACCACCTGCCGTTTCTGCTCATCGAATGCCGTCAATGCACTCTGATATGCTTGCTCGGCCTCTTGCAGGATCTGTTGAGCTACTTCAGTTGCGACGAGTTGTTCCTTATAGATGCGCTCGCGTGCGGGCAGGGTCTGGGCGAGTTCGATGTTCTTGAGATAGTTATGATAGCCGCGCTGGCATTGCTGGCGCGTGACTTCCTGTAATGCAATTTCGCTATCGAGCGTTTGGAAGGCGGCCAGTTGGTCCTGCAAGATGCGCAATTGTTGCTCAATAGCTTGCTCGCGCTGCTGCTGGTCTTGTAAATGTTGCAGATGCGTACCCTCTTGATCAATGATCGCTTGTCGAGCTGCTCGCTGAGCACGCGGGTCGTTCAATTGGGTAAGCTCTTCCCTGACGAGCTTCAGCTGTACGTCACTGCCGCTCAAATCGCTGACCTGCCGCCGTAGCTCTTGCAGGTCGCTTTCCCACAGGCGAAGCTGATCCTGATATTGCTGAACCTGCCGCTTGAGACCGGGGAGGTCACGTACCTTTGCATCGGCCAGCTTGCTCTCTTTATACGCTGCTTCGACTTCGCTAATACGCTGGTCAACCGTGCTGGATGTCTTTAACTCTTCCTCAAGTCCGGCAACCTCCTGGGCGAGGCGGGTAATCTCGTTAGCAATACGCTGTGCTTGCTCGGTCAGGTTATCGCGCTGATCGATATAGCGATCCAGCTTGTTGAGTGCATCAGCGTACTTTTTGATCTGTGCCATGCGCTCGTTCAGCTTGTCTTGCTGCTGATTAACGACAAGTAGCTGGGCATGTTCATCGGTGAGTAAGCGCTCGAAATACGCTTCAAGACTGACCATACCGCGTTGCTTGATGTTGAGACAACTCTCGTTGAGTAGGGGACATTGTCCGCCAGCTGATTCGGCCCGCGACTTGGTGTAGCCTTCGATATTGCCTTCGAGGCGGAAACGTTGCTCGGAAAACTGCATGGATTGTGTTTGCAGACCCGGCATCTCTTCGGCTTCGCTACGATGCTCCTCGATGAGGATGACATTCTGCTCCGCTTTGCGCAACCGCTCGCCAAGCTGTTCGCGCTCGGCATGTTTACCCTGTAGCTCAACGCGCCGCTTCTGCAATTGTTCTGTTTTCAGCTTATGCTCATTGCGCTGGATCTTGAGCTGCGTGATAGCCTGCTCTAATGCGCTGAGCCGCTCGGACAAGGAGACCAGCGGCTCAATCTCCTTGATCTTCTGCTCTAGTTCCTCTTTTTTCAGCTGACAGGTTTTCACCCTGCCACTGAGCTGTTTACCCTCGCCGACAATCTTTTCGTAAAGGTTGACCCTTTGCAGCAGTTCATCGCGGCGCTGCTCTAGTTCGAGCTGTTGTTCAACGAGGGGAGCCAGGTTAACGATGTGCAGCCGGGCTTGAGCAACTTCTTGCAGGCGCACTTGTAGTTGTGTGATGGTAGCCTGGACGCTAGCTTTATCGCGTTCCTGTTTTGCCTGCTCGGTGCGTAGCGTGTTGCGTTGCTGCTCCTGCCCGCGCAATTGTTGGAGCGCGCTATCGGCGGCCAGATAGCGCTGGTGATCGCTCTGACTGTCGAGGATAACTTGCTGGGCGGCTCGTGCGGACTGGAATTGCTGCTCATGATGATGTAGCAGTTCACACGCGTTTTGCTGCTTCGCCTTGCTGGTCTCGTAGCTGAAGCTGAGTACCTGGAGCTGATTATATTGCTCGTTTAACCGTACCTGTTGTTCTTCGCACTGCGCCAGTTGTTGCGTCCATACGACATTGAGCAACTTCCATTCCTCATCGTGCTGACGGGCCTGCTTGAGCTGGGCACGCCACTCGTCCACCAGACGTGTCTCGTAGCTCAGCTGGTTGATCTTGATCGTCTGCTCGTGCATTTGCTCTTTATACTGTTTTTGCGTTTCCAGCAGATTATCGGCGGCGGTCTTGTAGTCCTCAATCTGGAGCAGTGTATCGAAGGTTTGTTTGCGTTTGCTAGCGGACTCCAAGAAGATGGCGGTGAAGGTACCTTGTGGCACACCTAAGGCATCTCTAAAGAGGGATGCGAGTGGGCGTTCGCGGTCGATACCGAAGAGTTCATGCAGCTTGTCTAGCACATCGGCGCTCTGCTCTATGCGTAAGTTCGCCTCGTCATCGTGAATGAACCAGCGCGAACCACTGCCACAACGCCGCTCAACAATATAGGGCCGCTCATCGCCACCGACGAGATGCACAACAACCCGTCCATATTTTTCACCTTCCCGCACGAAGCGTACCTGGCTGTACGGCAAATAGTCGAACAGGGCAAAGCCAATAGCCTCCACTAGCGTCGTCTTGCCCGCACCATTCTCGCCACTGATCGCGGTGGTGCCACGTCGCCAATCAACGACCAAATGACGATAACTCTTAATATTCTCTAACTCGATGCGTTCGATGAGCATGGTACAATCCGTCAACCTTCCAGACAAATGTAAAAAAAAGCTTCTTCCTGGTTGCTCTTCTCTTTTCAGAGCTTGTAAGCGGAAATATCATGGCCGATTATAACATGACGGCACAGAAATCCCAAGCTCTTTGTGAAGGTCGGGTCCACGTCAATTTTCTTGTATTGAGGAGAAGCATATTCCGTAGTTGCGCAACTACGGAATATGCTTCTCCTCTCCTCAATACAAAAAGAGATTAATAGTAACTCATACTACAATATATATATATAAAGCATAACCAAAGGTACTAAATTTTCGGAAACCAAAAAGGCTTGGCGTCTTTACTAGTAGTGACGAACATTGATATAATCAGACACTATTGCACAGGCAAAAGTAATATGGTCTCTCTCTTCCTGTAAGCATAAGCCATCAGGATGACAGAAAACTGGGCAACAGCTTTGCCGTAAGGTCTGGACGAATGGTACTAACATGTTGGTTTCGCTCAACAATGACGTTGCAAGGAAATGAGCTGCGCAGCCTGTTATATGAAAAAACGAACGATAGCTATGTGGCACGGGGACATAAGTCATTCACTAGTCAGGGAGACAGGAACAGACAGCTTTTCGCCTGTCTGAACAACGCTCTCACGCAATTATATTGTAGCGGAGTAGACATGAACGAACAGCAGGAAAACGATGACGAGATCCAGGAATGGTACAAACAAATAGAGCCACATATGCAAAAGATACG
This sequence comes from Chloroflexota bacterium, assembly GCA_005879655.1. The sequence goes on from VBJK01000163.1 coordinate 25,602, forward strand.
CGAGTGGGTACGCTATCAGGGACTCGCTGAGGAGTTAATTGATGATTTCATGCAAGATTTTAGTTCGCGTATTTTAAAACACCGAAAGCTCTATCCAAAAAAGTGGAGAGAAATTCGCCAGCTTGAAAACTGGTTATTTAAATCAGCTAAACGCGCTTACATAGACTTCTCAAAGAAGCATAAAAAAAACTGCTTTGAGTCGATTGACTCTGCTCATTGGGATGCAACGCACGAGCAGAATGGGAACGAGCAAGACGAACCGGAACGTGCGCTGGAGATGCAGGAAGCCACGCGGGAGGCTAATCAGGCCGTAATGGAACGAGTAGGACGCTTGCCGATGCGCTTCCGCCAAGTCCTGATACTCTCTCTCATCTATGAACTTTCCATTGATGAGATTGCCTGGCACTTGAAGCAGCCAGCGCACAAACTCCAGACAACGCTCAAAGATGGACTCAGACTGCTCAGGCAAACGTGGGATAATGAAAATAGTTAAGCCGGACAGGCAGAGGTGTGCTCATGGATCGTGAAGAGGACCGTTTCTTCGTGAACATTGACCGCTGGCCACAGGACGAGGCCACCCCATTCACATTACTTTCCTCATTTGTTTACAATCCCTCAACCGGGTTGAGAAAGGATACTGGCTCTCGCTACCTCCCCACAAGGGAAGTATACACATCAAATTCTAATGAGTCAAGTGGAAATGCACTAGTACGAGGCTTTATACACGGTGCAATATTCTATTAAAAATACTATTAGCGCTATCCAGTATATCGACCATGACATTGCTTTTGCTTTACCTGTTTTTATTCCGCGCCAGGAATAAAGCAGAACAACGAAGGCAGCCGAGACACTGGCAATGGCAACACTATAGACAGACATACCTGACAGATGACTCGCAAACATTGTACGACGATGATGCTGACTTTCCGCCCTTATGCAAGCGGGCACAGCGATCTTCCGCCCGTCGCCATTCATATGAGGGTGGACAAGCATTCATCGAGTTCCAACTGGCATTAGCCAACGCCATCAAGTCAGGCGAGTTGACATTTATACAGGAGGCAATTCAGTTCGCCGATCTTGCAGAGCGCGAACTTGCCAGAGACTTGCTACTTAAAACATTGCTGATTGATTGCGCTCAACAATGGGAGGCGCGTATCGCAGTATTAGAAGTCCTACAACACTTCATGGATGAGCAAACATGCCATATATTGCTAGGTACTCTGCAAGACGATGAAGATAGCCTGGTTCGTACTGCCACAGTGAGGACGCTGGGTGCCGTAAAGATGTACGTACCCATTGAGGAGCTATCCGAGCTGTTGCGGGATAAAAATGAAGCGTGGAATGTGCGTGAGATGGCGGCGCTGATGCTTGGGGAAAATGCCGAACTGGTGTACCCTGAACTGCTGGTAAGAGCTGTGCACGATGAAGATGAAGATGTGCGTAGAGCAGTCATCTGGGCGCTATGCCAGTTGGGAGAAAGGGCACCGCTACCAGCCCTGGTGGAAGCGTTAAGAGACGAAGACGAGTTCATCCGTGAAACAGCAGCTCAAGCGCTCTGGCATGCTGGCAAGCGAGGTCAGGAAGCACTCTTGATGGCGGCATTCTCGGATAAAAACGGGATGGTCAGCAATGTAGCAGAGGGGGCTGTCGGTGAAACCGGAGCCAATGCATTGGCTAAACTGCTGATTGCTGGCTTTAAAGAAGGAAAGCCGTCTCAATCCTCACCCACCTTCTTATCGTTCTTACGGCAACGGCTCACCACTGACCTTGAGGTTGGCAACGAGCCAAAGGATAGTCCTCTCTGGCTGCTATGCACACCAGACAGTACTGCCCGCAAGACGGAAGAATTGCCGCGCGATACGCACATGCCTCCTAGACCAACAGAAAATACAAAGCACTTTAATAGCGAGTATTTCGATTTAGATGAACAGAGTTTTCATCTACCCCAAGAGAAGGGAGCGAGTGCCATCTGGCAAGATCCGCCCAAAGGATATTGCATCGACAACCACCGTGCTAAGCCGGAGAGAACGACGGAAGATCTGTAGCTGCGCAATTTATTGCGCCATGTGCACGGCCAATACAACACGTAACTGCGCATTTCATTGCGCCATGCGTACAAACAATACAACGCGTAGATGATAAATTTATTGCGCCATATGCACAAACAATACGACGCGTAGATGCGCAATTCATTGCACCACGTAGCTGCGCAATTCATTGCGCCATGCATACAGACAATACAACACGTAGCTGCGCAATTCATTGCACCACGTGCACAAACAATACCACACGTAGCTGCGCAATTCATTGCGCCATGCGTACAAACAATATCACACGTAGCTGCGCAATTCATTGCGCCATGCGTATAAACAAGACAACACGTAGAGCGCAATTCATCGCGCCATGTGCACAGACAATACCACACGTAGCTGCGCAATTCATTGCGCCATGCGTACAAACAATACAACACGTAGCTGCGCATTTCATTGCACCATGTGCACGGCCAATACAACACGATGCGCAATTCATTGCGCCATGTGCATAGCCAATACCACACGTAGCTGCGCAAGCGCAATTCATTGCACCACGTGCACAAACAATATCACACGTAGCTGCGCAATTTATTGCGCCATGTGTACAAACAATATCACATGTAGCTGCGCAATTTATTGCGCCATGTGTACAAACAATATCACACGTAGCTGCGCAATTTATTGCGCCATGTGTACAAACAATACCACACGTAGCTGCGCAATTTATTGCGCCATGTGTACAAACAATACCACACGTAGCTGCGCAATTTATTGCGCCATGTGTACAAACAATACCACACGTAGCTGCGCAATTCATTGCGCCATGTGTACAAACAATACCACACGTAGATGCGCAATTTATTGCGCCACATGCATAAATAAACAAACACAAAATGCGCAATAAATTGCGCGGCTACGAATATTTATTGGGGATGCACGGCGCAATAAATTGCGCATCTACGGTTTTCTTCTTTAATTGATGTTCTTCGATCTACACCCGCCAAACAATCGCAATAATCAGCGCCGCCAACGCCACCGAACCAAGCGCAAAGAGCCAACGTGCCCAGCGCAACCCACGAATCTTATACCCCACCATAGCATCCAGCGTATCACGTACGAGCAAGCCACGTTGCCAGAGAGCATAAACATGAATACTTAGACGCATCCCCAATGCATAGGGCGTCTTTTGCTGCACCAGAGCTTTTGCCAGATTGCTGAAGTGTGTTGGTCCGGGCCGGTCACTGACGCAAGCGTTGAGTGTGAGTTCTAGTTCCATTGCGGTACTTTCTTGGCAAGACGTATCTTTTATATAAAATATCCATGTATTATAGCAATGAGTATGTCTGTGGTCAATGGGCATCTGAAATAGAAAACTAGAAGTACCCTCAAATGGATAAATATTGCTCTGAAATTCCTTGCCAACGCACCACCCATTGTTATATACTTTTTGACAGTAGATAAGTACATTTGGAATGTTGATCTTGGCTCATCATTCGTTAGATCATCGTTGTATCAGGCTCTACAGTAGATGTCATGCAGTGTAGCCTGAGCTTAGCTAGATAGGTTAAAGGAGAGCATTATGTTTTATCTCAACTTTCGCAATGTGAGCACCGCTGTCTCGAATACCGAGCTGCAAGCATTCTTAGAGGACTTCCAGTCCCAGGTCAGCAATGAGTTCGTTCAGGCGTGGGGAGTGGATGCCAATGTAATCACCGGGGCAGGTTGGCCGATCACTATCACGGATTACCCTGGACCTAACGATCCTCCCTTTGCCCTCGGCTATCATTCCATCGACCAGTACTTCACACCCTATGGTGTCGTCTTTGCGCAGTTGGCCATGGATTACGGGTTTAGCTGGACTTCGGTAGCTAGTCATGAAGGGTTAGAGATCCTGGCTGATCCACTCATCGACTCAACTATCTTTATCGATACCAGTGGCGGGCAAGGAACTTCCGGTTTTCTGATTGCCCAGGAGGTCTGTGACGCTCCAGAGAATCTGAGCTACCCCGGTGCCATTAATGGAACCGCTCTTTCCGACTTTGTTTATCCGCAATGGTTCTTCCCTGGCTATGTTGGTAAGGTAGACTATCTTGGCCAGGTACCGGGTCCGTTACAGTTGGTCAGTGGCGGTTACGTCTCCTATGATCTGATCTTCCAGGCCAGTGGCTGGCAGCAGGCTTCTGCCGATAAGATCAAAGAAGCTGCTCAGCAGATAAAGCAACGCCCCAGAACTGTTCATTATTTGCCTAAGGAGCTGATACCCCAGGACTCGGCACCGGTGAAATAAGCCGCCTTCTTTCTCCCCGCCACAGGGCAATCCCTTGTGGTCAATACCAGTGAAATAAGCCTTACAGAACGGGCGTTCGCCCTTACAGGGCACCCACAAGGGATGCCCATAGGCATTAAGTTAAGCAGAGGTTTGCCTCTGCACTCCCTTGTTCTTGCCACCTCCGGCGGCAGCAGGGAAGAAAAGGGATATTTGGGGACACCCCAAACCCCGCCAGGGGGCCAAGCCCCCTGGACCCCCGCTTAGCTTAATGCTTATGGGCACCCACAAGGGATGCCCTGTAAGGGCTTATTTGACCGATATTGTTCCTTATGGTTGCCCTGGACGGTGGGGGTCCTTATTTCACTGGTATTTGCCCTTGCGGGCAGGGTGGGAGGCTTATTTAAGCCGCCACTATTTTATTTCCTGTTATTCTTCTGACAGCGGCTCATCAAAATCGATCCCTTGATATATTTCTTCAAGCGAGATCTCCACATCCACACTTTCAAGAGCTACCATCTGTCCAGGTCCATAAAATGTATGGTGCCACACTTTACTATCTTGCTCGTCGCGCCGATAAACCTCAACGTGAGGGGCGAACTGGCTGATCAGGACAATCTCTTGAATGGTGGGATAGGTTTGATAGGCTTTGAGTTTGTCTGTTCGGTCGTATTTCTCGGTTGATGGTGAAAGCACTTCTACCACAATGCGTGCAGAACGTATTAATTTATTGCCGCGTCTACGATCTGCTACGTCGCATGAGAGGGTAACATCAGGGAAAACATACTGGTCGTCAGCTACCTGAACACGCATATCTGAGCTTCGTACAAAACAAGGCCCGGATAAAAAATGCTGGCTGAGTGCAACACGAGTATTATAGGCGATCTGGTCATGTTCTCCTGAGCCACCTGCCATCAACCTGACAGCACCACCTACATACTCGTATCTGGCCTCTGGAGCCGTGTAGTCAAGCCGAAAGTATTCTTTGACACTCATGTGCTCCCCAGAGCGAGGAAGTGAGCGTTGTGGATCTATTGCCATACTAACCCTTCCTTTGGTTTGCTCCCTTTATTTGCGCAGTAATTGTACCACATTTTGCTTATCTGGTGACATTGGTTTTGCTTCTTGCTCAACTCCGTTTTCAATTGACAACCCCCTCCCATGGCTGATACGCTACCATATGACACCATTGAATCTAGAAGGGACACCATTGGCATGAACAAAAATCCTGTTGTTGAACAAGCCGAGCGGCTGATGGAGCCATATCTTGCCGATCTGGCAGCGCTGGTGAATATCGACTCCGGTACCTATACAAAGGCCGGTGTCGATCGCGTTGGGGCCTACTTGCAGCAGCGTTTTCGCGCCTTCGGCTACGCTACCTATTTCGATGAGCAGCAGCAGTTTGGCAACAATCTTGTTGCTATCCATAAAGGCGATACCCCCACAGGAGCGCGCATCCTGCTGGTGGGACATATGGATACTGTCTTTCCTGAAGGTGAGGCACAGCGCCGTCCATTCAATATCCGCGCACACAATGGTATGAGGATCGCCACAGGTCCCGGCGTACTCGATATGAAAGCTGGCTTGCTCATCGGCCTGTATGGCGTACATCTGCTCAGTGCTGAGGCGCATTACCAGAGCGTTACCTTTATCTGTAATACGGATGAAGAAATTGGCTCACCCGCCAGCAAGGCCCTGATACAGGAGATTGCGCGCCAATCTGATGCAGTGATTGTGCTCGAACCGGGGCGCGCCCTCAGCACTGTGGTCTCGTCGCGCAGAAGTTGCGGTTTCTATCGCGTCGAGGTGCGTGGGGTTGCAGCTCACGCGGGCATTGAGCCACAGATGGGACGTAATGCTATCCTCGAACTCGCTCATCAGGTACAGGCCATGCAAGCTCTCCACGGTACCATTGCAGGCACTTCGCTCAACGTTACGCTCATTCAGGGAGGCCAGCGCACGAATGTTATTCCCGACTATGCCTACTGTGATATGGATGTGCGAGCCAGCGATATGGCGGGGGTCAAAGCTATCGAAGCAGCTATGCGTAACGTTGCAGCAAAAACAGTGGTGACAGGTACTACAGTCACGCTGAGCGGCCAGATGACCAACTCCCCCTTTGAGCACGCAGCACGCAACGAGCCACTAATACAGATGACGAAGGAAGCAGGCAGAGAATTAGGATTACACATCGAAGACTTGGCTAGCGGCGGGGCCTCTGATGCCAACAATACTTCGGTGCTGGGCATCCCTACCATCGATGGCCTGGGAGCTGGCGGAGGGCACGCTCATAATCCTGACGAATATGTCGAGCTGGATTATCTGCCCACGCGTATCGCACTGCTGACCGGACTTGTGAAGCGCGTCGGGGAGGCTTATCAGCACAAACATGAGGCATAGTATAGTGCGATGATGATCACGTCCATTTCATACGTGCAAAGTAGTCGTCTGCATACTGCTCAATACACTGTTTGCGCTCTTCTCCTGACAAACCAAAGTGTTGCTCCAGGACATGTGCCACCTCTTCCTGAAGAGCAAGGTTAATCTGTATCTGAGTGAGGAGGTCTCCATAGCGGGTACGAGCTTGCAACGAACCACAGGCTAATGTGACTATCCATAAGCGGAGACGAGTAGCAGGAAGAGCAAAACCTGTGAATGCTCCAAATGCGCCAAGGCATCCGACTGCATAGGCCAATTCATCTTGATACGGATGCCATACCTGCTTGTGATCAATTGCATCAGTTCTTCTGTGAACACTCTTCGTAGATCCGCAATCTTCAGGTTCTCTATGTCACCCTCTCAAAACTTTTTGCTATGATACCATATATATAAATTCATAGCAATAGTAAAGTAGGTTTTATTAAGATAAATATATGATCGATAGCTACTGTTTGTATTGCAGCAAGCTCTTCGCACTTCGTAAAAAGAGAAGCTTCTTTATCTTCACATGCCCCTATGGTGTGGTAAAATACTCGTGTCTCTTTTTGTCAATGGCTATATTCAAATGTATCAATGCAGTTTGTAGCACGCTTTTCCTGAAAGTGGGGCTATTCTGGTGACGCAACCAAAGGACATGCCTAGCGCATAGCGGCCACGTCAAGCACTTAGTGTTGAAAAAGTCAAGGACCCTCGCATACACCGTAAAAGGATGCTCTCTCGTTATTTTATCTTTCACGAAGGAGGCACGTACATGGCTAATACTCAGGATTCGTCAACAGATTCAACTGGCTACGAGGGCTATGTTCTGCCCGCAGAAAACGCAGCAGAAATGGCTCGCCTGATGATCCAGGATCGCTTGATTACGCAGGCGATGGGAGGCGTTGCCCCAGAGCTAAGTAGTTTCTCACAGGTACACCGTGCGCTTGATGTCGCTTGTGGGCCTGGTGGGTGGTTACTGGACTTAGTGACGCAATATCCTCACGTACAAGGGGTCGGCATTGACGTCAGTCAGCTCATGATTGAGTATGCCAGTAGCCTGGCCCGCACACAAGGACTAGCGGGCGTGCAGTTTCATGTAATGAATGCTACACAGCCATTGAACTTTCCTGACAGCACCTTTGACCTCGTTAATGGACGTATCCTCGTAGGGTTTCTCTTTAAGCACCACTGGCCAAAGCTCCTCGCTGAGTGTGCTCGCATCACCAGACCAGGAGGGATGCTTCGCTTAACGGAAGCTGAATGGGGCTTTACTACAAGTCCCGCACTTGATACGCTGATGAATTTTCTCGCGCTCGCTCTCTACAGAGCCGGTCACTCCTTTTCTCCCCATGGACGAACTATTGGCACGGCTAATGTATTGCGTTTATTGATGCGGCAGGCAGGTTATCAAAACATTCAGTCTAAAGCGTATGCAGTCGATTATTCAGCCGGGACAGAAGCGCACGAGAGCAATATGCAAAATATGCTTATTGTCTTCAAGCTGTTCCAACCCTTCTTTATACAGATAAAAATAGCCACACAGGAGGAACTTGATCATCTCCATCAGCAAATGGAGGAGGAAATGCAGGCGAAAGATTTTTGCGCCGTTGACTATTTCCTCACTGTGTGGGGTGAGCGGCCTATTGATAGGGCTTCTTTAAAAAAGGCAAACTAGTCTGGCAACCTCTGGCGCAGCAAGCGCGAAGAGTTAGCAAGAATACCCAAATCGGGCAGCGACTGTGCTGCCGCAGCCAGTACTGGCGGCAAGATGCCAAGCGCGGCAAGTGACAGGCCAATGAGATTGTAGAGGATGGTGAAGGCAAGATTCATCTTGACGATGCGCATTGTGCGTCTGGCAATGATAAATAAAGCTGGTATCAAGTTCCAGTCCTCCCGCATGAGCGCGGCATGGGCAGCTTCGAGGGCCACATCGGTGCCCATAACACCCATGGCAATACCCACATCGGCCTGTGCCAGTGCTGGGGCATCGTTGACGCCATCGCCGACCATGACCACGACTCGCCCTTGTGCCTGATACTCTTGCACGGTACGAATCTTGTCTTCTGGCAACAGTTCGGCTCGATAGGCTATGCCCAGAGTAACAGCTTGCGCTTGCGCGGTACGCTCGTTATCGCCAGTCAGCAGTTCGATCTGTTTTAAGCCCAGTTCCCGACAGCGCGCAAGGGCCGCAGGGACATCTGCACGCAAAGTATCTGAGGCGGCTAGTAGTCCAATGACTTCGCCCGCCTGCTCGACAAATAGTAGGGTTTTGCCTTGGGCTTGTAGGCTCCTCGCTACGTCCAGCTCTGCGCCCTGTGGGATCATGCGCGCGTTGCCTACGCGTATGAAGGCACCATTCACCTCTGCTTGCACTCCCAATCCTGGCAAGGCTGCAAAGTGCACAGGCTCGCCTGCGTGTAGTTGTGAGGCTCTGGCGTACTGTCTCACCGCCTCAGCTAGCGGATGCTCTGAATAGCGCTCGACGGTAGCTGCAAGCTGGAGGATGCTTTGCTCGCTGTAGCCAGTGAGCGCGACGACATCCGTGATTTGTGGTTGTCCAGTTGTAATCGTGCCCGTCTTATCAATGAGTAACACATCTGCACGCGAGAGCAGTTCCAGATACTTACCCCCTTTGACCAACAATCCTGCTCTTGCCGCTGCACCGATGGAGGCGAGCATAGCGATGGGTGTCGCCAGCGCAAATGAACATGAGCAAGCGACGACTAGCACTGCGGCGGCGGCGAGCGGATTGCGACTTACCAGAAAGGTGACAAGTGTGATGGTTGCCACTACTAGCAGAAAGTATGCTGAAAAGCGGTCGGCAATGCGCTGTA
>VBJK01000001.1 GCA_005879655.1 Chloroflexota bacterium
TGCCGTTGGTGGTCTGTTGTCGCAGCAACGAGTATGATGCGTCAGAGCAACGCCTCTCGCTTGAGAGCGCTGTCGTCATCCAGCCATTAGAGGAAGCACAGGTCGATGCCTACTTCAAAGCCGCAGGATCGTCGCTTTCAGGGGTCCGCTCATTGCTCCGCCACAATGCAGAGTTACGCGAAGGAGTGAAAACGCCGCTCATGCTGCATGTGCTCTCTGTCGCCTACCGCGATGTCTCGGTGCAAGCCTTGCCCAAGCGAGGCAGCAGACAGGCCCAACAGCAGCACATCTTTTAGCAATACGTCAGCCGCATGCTGGCTCTGCCACCAGCGGGCGAGGCTTGCTCAAAGATGCAACGCTCACTGACATGGCTCGCACAGCAGATGCGTCGGCACAACCTCACGGTCTTCTACCTGGAACATCTGCAACCAGAGTGGCTTGTAGATGGCTCTGCACAGCGCATCTATGAGTGGCTTGCAGTGCGATGCTATGGCGTCCTGCTTGGTCTGCTGCTCAGTGTGCTGGTGCCTAGTATGCTCTTTTTTCCTCTCCCGGTTCCTCTTCTGGTCTGCGTTGGCCTCACAGGGGGACTGGTCCTGCTCAGCGTAGGCAGTAGCATCTGCGTGGCAATGAGTGTCGGATAAGCTTCTCTCTTTGCAGGGTATGGCTGGGAAAAACCGTACGGGTCTATCTTTGGGGTCAGTGCAGGGATGACGGCATGGCTCATGTGTCGCAGCTTAGAAACAGAACAACGTGTCCCAAGAGTGCAGACCATCACGCCTCTGCCGTCTCATGGTCGGTGGCAACACTGGCTTTTGCCAGGACTTGAGATGAACCATCTTCGTCCGGGAGCAGGCGTGGGCTTGTTGTTTGAACTGAGCTACGGGCTCACTACAGCCGCAGATAATTTGGAGCAAGTGGGTGAGAAAGAGAGAGGTGCGCAAGAAATTAGCGCAAAGTCATAGAAGATCGAAGCTGAGCAGCAATATGCTCTAAACATTCTATGGTGACATTTTCACTGACTCCAATGTATTTACTGTAATTCTTCTGATGAATAGCTCGTTGAGCATACCAGCAGCGATTGGGACGACGGTTGTATCCTCGACGAGCACTAAAGTAGCCAGACTGCCCCACAAAACGGAAAGAAGAGAGCGAGGTCAGCCACGCAAACCATTCAGCGGAATCGGGCGTGATGTGCACTTCTCCGTCTTTGGGATAGATGAGGACATAGCGGCCTGCGGCCCCATATTCAACGAGCGGGATGAGACGGGTTGGTTGCTCAGTGGGATGGAGAGCTAATGCAGGCATTTGAGCCAGACCCGGCACTAGTGGCGCAGGCGGTGCGAGCGGAGCAAGTGCTTGCGACACGGGCAAGGTGAGCTTGAACCAGCATCACCAACGTTATGTATCGGTACCAGGCCGTGAAGCCCCGGACTTCATAATCGGCTAAGCCCATTTCTTTCCCGATCTGGATATCCTCTTCAATATGCCATCTCTGCCCTATCACTTTGACCAGCTCGGCAAGAGTCGTGCCCACAGGTGCAAAGACGAGGTAGTAGGTTTTCTTCTCAGGATCATCAAGAGGACGACGGATCAGTAAGCAGTGCTGTCCATCGTCTTCCCACTTGTGTAGAATGGGCATCACTGCTGTTTTTGGCCGAGATAGGTGCACCCACCCCCCCCTTTTTTGAGCAATTCCAAAAGGGAGCCACTTTGAAAAAATGGGCTGCCAAAAACACACGTGCACAGGTCAGGGCAAGGTATCTGAGCAGTGTGGTCTTTCCTGAGCCTGGATCACCACGCAGGACGAGCCGCTTGTACCGATCAATAACGAGGGCCAAGTCCCCCGGCTGATAGGTCGGTTCGGTGAACAGAGCAAAGCGCGTAACGAGTGGGAGTAGCAGGAGCCGCAACATGGTTCTGAGAGCGCGTAAACCGAGTATCGGTGGCTTGCGCCAGGTGTTTTCACTGCCTCCATAGGTCTGTGCCCAGTGCTCATCTCTACTATGGGCGCTGATGGAAAGTTGCACAAAGACCTGTTCCAAGTTGGAGAGCTTCTGTCTTTCTCGCCAGAGCCGCGCCACCAGTTGTGCGGGTAGGAGACTGAGGTAACGATGCTCCCGTATCAGCCAGCTCAGGTACATCTGCTCAAAACTATGCTCCTTGCCTTGCCGACGCAGGACGGCCCACAGCCAGGATGTAAAACACGTCAGTGTATTCCAGAGCTTGGTGTGAAGGGTACCCCAATGGCACCAATGATGGCGCTGGCAATAGCCACACCGAGGGGATTGTTTTGTAGGAAGTTGAAAAAATAGGTGATGTTATTCCAATGATGGTTTTGCATCTAAGCCTCCAAACGTCCTGTTTCTCCTAATAATGAAAGAATGATAGAAAAGCTGTAGTTCTAAAGACTTAAACGTATCGTGAAGTGAAAAGTAAAGGCGTCCCTTGAGGGGCGTGAATGGAGAGGAACAAACTGCAAAGATGCACCATACAGAGAAACGGCAAGTGTGCCTCGGCTCTTCATGGCGATCCTCGGCTGCATCAGGTCACATGTGGGGGCCAGCTTGGTCCCGATGACAGAGGTTGTGGCAAGTTTTGCGCACAAAGGAAAGCGGTCAGGCAAGCAAGAGGAGGAACTCTTGCATGGTGTTGTTGCCTAACAGTGGGGGAGAGGCGAGCCGTTGCGTAACATTGCATGTCTACAAAACATGGTATACTTCCACTGATATGAACAAGAGCATGTTTTGTGACGCATTGAAGCGTAAGCGTGCCTCATAAGCCATGAGGTGTGAAGGCTTCGGATGAGTGCGTGACATGAAGCTACCAATTTGAGGAGAACAAAGCGATGTCTAGCATCCAAGAGAATAAAAGCATTGCGCGGCGCTTTCTGGAGCTGGTGAGTGAGCACAAGCTTGAGGAACTCTGCGCACTGGTTGCGCCCACGTGGATCATGCATGGGGGACCACCCAAGCTTTCTCCGGGCTCTGATGGATTGCGTGAGCTATTTGCATCATTCGGCCCTATCGAGCAACAATGGAGCATTGAGGACGTGATTGCCGAAGGGGACAAAGTGGTCGTACGTGCGACAAACACCTGTCTGCAAGAGAGCTTCCTTGGCATACCCAGCCATGGTCGGCGGCAGACCTTTACCGCAACCTTCATTCACCGGGTGGCTGAGGGTAAGATTGTCGAGACGTGGCGCAATGCGGATGATCTGGGCCGGGTGCTGCAACTGGGAGCACGTATTGAACCAGCGCCGTAACGAGAGCATCGCCGTAACGAGACACAACGGATCTGATGCGATACCAGCGGTGTTTCTCTCTGCCAGTGCCGAAGACATAGGGTGCTCTATGCTCGTGCTCCTGGGCCGGTGGAACCCTTGATGGTACTTCTGTGCTCTCACCGGCTGGTGTTGAGGAGCTGCACCGGTGTCTCTCACTTCCTGGCAGAGATGGTGCTGGTGCCGGAACTGAGCCTGGGCGTCGTGGTGCTGATAAATGTGGGTAATGGCTTGGTACCTCCCGTGGTTAAAGAGGTCAGCCGCTTGGCGTCCGATGTCGTCCGTGTCCTCCTGGGTATCCCACTGCCTCGCCGCCGGTTCTCGCGCCTTCGCTTTTCTGCGGCTCTCGATGTCACGCTCAAGGCCCTGACCCTCTATCAGGGCTGGTCACGGCTCCGGCGGCTCGGTGGCTCGGCTGGCCATGGGCACTCAGCAGTAGGGCTGGCGTCTCGCGGTTCGGGTGGCATGAGGAGTCATAGCTTTCCGGTGGCTCCCTCGCGCTTCTCGATGCGCGCCTTTTCACGGATCACGAGTCTCTGTGCCTGACATCACGGCATGGCTGGCGGTGTTCGTGTGGCGGCTGCGCTGCTCAAATGCCTCTCTTTCCTCTTTGAACGTGACCATTGCCTGTGACATGATGCGGAGGCACAATGGGGCATCATATCCCCCCGGACAAGATGAGGAACTTCACTCTGCTCACCACAGAACGCAATGGGCGTACGCTGATCCATCCTTCTCGTGTTCTTGCAAAAAGCCAGATGGAGCGTCTATGATGTTCTTAGATATATTTCCTGTAATTCCTGCTCTGCATGATGGATGTCCTCAAGAGCCGTCCTGCTGCGCGGCTTGTGAGGTTCTGCGAGAAAGGCTCACCTCTTTGTGATCTTCGATGAAAAGGAGTGCATATGCAAGACCCCAACCCTTTCAGACCACCAGTGGCTCGTCGTTCGTTTCTGTCGCGCTACCTGCTGACCCCTCTGGCCTTGGTTTTGGCTGCTTGCACAGGGCGGCCTGCCTCCAACTCTTCTGCCACATCGCAGCGTGTGCAGGCAAGGCTTGCGCCAACGCCCGCGAGCAGTGATGGGGGAAAGGATGAGGTCACGGCCCCACAGATAGAAGGCCCATACTTCAAACCAGCCTCTCCGCTACGTACCTCGCTGCGAGAGCTTGGTCTTGGGGGAGTGCCTCTGCTGGTGAAAGGGCGGGTCGTGACGGTAACAGGTCAGCCGATAGCTCATGCCCTGCTGGATTTTTGGCATGCCGATGCCAATGGCGTCTATGACAATGCCGGTTTTCGGTTGCGAGGTCATCAGTATACGGATAGCCAGGGACAGTATGTCTTGGAGACCATTGTTCCAGGGTTCTATGATCCACGCACTCGCCATATCCATGTGAAAGTGCAAGCTCCTCACCAAGCGATGCTGACCACGCAGCTCTATTTTCCAGGAGAAGCGCGCAATGCCACTGATGGCTTCTTTGATCCCAAGTTATTGCTCAAGGTGCAAGAAGCATCGAGTGGAAAAGTCGCCACGTTTCAGTTTGTGTTGCCCTAGTGGAGGTGATGTGCTCCTGCTTGTGGGCACTGGTATGCGTGCTCTGTCGGGGTTGGCTCAGCCTTCGCTCTTTCTGCCTGTGTGATTGCTCTCGTATCGTCGCCCGCCTCCGCTGCTGGTGAAGAATGTCCTGCCAGATCTGGCGTCACATGCAGATGATGAGGTGGGAGCTGAGTTGGCTGCATTGCGAGACATTCCTGCATAATGCTATGTAGCCGGTGGGAACGGTGCGGCCTGTGCAGTTCGTTACCTGAAGCTGGCTGTCACGGCTTGCGCCTGGTCGAGCGGCTGTGATCCTTGCCCGTCGTCTTACAGCGACAAAGCCTTGTTTGTGTTGAGTGCGAGTCTGCCAGAAGGACGAAGCCTCGTGCATGATTTACTCATCAAGGCGTGGCAGGGAACGGCACGGGACAGAGCCACGCCACATGTGCGGGACCTCTCCATCATTAGAACAAATATGACAGATTTTGGCCGCGTCTACAAGCCCTTTTTCCACTCCTTTCGTGGCTCTATAGTGGACAAAGGTGTGGAGAGGCTGTGGATAATGAGGAGAGCGTTGCTTTGATCTGTGGGTGCTGAGTCCATGCGGCTTGTGCTGTTAGAAACCTTATTTGCATAAAAGTGATAACTATTGGGCAACACGGCGGGCCGTGGGAACGCTGCGTAGGTCTCTGCGTCTCTGGTGCTGGTCGCGGGGTGCTGCGAGAGCCTGGTGGTCGTGCAGGCTCTGCATGTTCATAAACCAGTGACTCTTCTGCAATGGCGGCGCGTCTTGCGTATTGGCTTCGCTACGCCTCATGTTCGTGGCACTCCTCTCGCCTTGCTCAGTGGGAGTGCAGATCTCTGGCTTTGGTGTCGGCAAACTTGGCGGTGGATCGGCTTGCTGTTGATTGCGTCTGCATCCTGCTCGGCTTAGGAACCTTTTGCTCTTCTTGTTCGTATTTCTTTTGAACAACAAAGAAATATCCTTCTCATGTATGAACAAAATGAGGAGTATTCTTCTTTCACTCTCTTTTCAGGAGATTTTGAAGCTATGCAGAGAAAAACACGTTTTCGATGGAGGTATCCCCTAATCATTCTTGGGTTCGCTGGTTTGCACTTTCTGGCTTACACGAAAGTCGGGCGCGTGATGTTTTATTGCGGATGGTTCAGCGGGACGGTTTGTGATCTGAAGGGAAAGGTCATAACGAGTCTGGCAGAATTTTTCTTTTATGTGTTGATGTCTCCTACCATTTTGCTGTTCCCATTCCTCTCAAATGTCCCAAATGTCATAGGAATAGCAGCGCTGATCCTGACCGATTTCCTGTGGGGATGCATGCTTTTCCTCGTCAGTTACAGGATCGTGGACTGGATTGCCGAGCGCAAACGGGTCCATTCCCTCAAGAGCAAGATGCATGATGAACCATAGCGCCATACCAAAAAGCATGTAACCCTGACTCATCCCAAGACCCAGTACATCTCTTCTGTGGCGACATCAGCGCGAAGTGGTCGATAGCGTAATGCACTCTTGGGGGCCTTGCGATGTTGATCAAGTAATATAGGCATGAGCTTTCCCTGCTGGGTGGCAATGGAAACGTCAAAAAGTACAAAGTGATGCGCATAGCAACAGCACCATCGGGAACCGCTCAGTGATTAGAACAAATATACCATATTTTGGCCGCATCCACAAGCCCTTTTTCCACCACTTTCGATGCCACTTAGGGGATAAGCATATGGAGAACTGGCGTTGGCTGTGGATAGGCAGCGGATAGAGAGGACAGCATGACTTCATCGGGGTAAAGCATGCACACAACCAACGCCGACCAGTGCACTTGAGCTGTCGGCTCCTGACTGGCTTGTTGGGTTGTGTAGCTGGCTCGGTTGCTCCGGCTCCACTATTGACTGGTCAGGAAGCGTGTCAGCTGACGGGTTGCCTGCTGGTTGGTTTCTCAAGTTTCCTGGTATCGTTGGCGCTGGCCTCCTGCTTTTCCGGTTGTTCTGAAAAGCTTCCCTGTCGATCTGGCCCGCAGATCTTGTGCAGGTCTGCCGTGTTGCTCAACAGTGTTGCCAGTCGCTGCCGGGTGGTGCAGCTGCACCTGGCTTGC
>VBJK01000002.1 GCA_005879655.1 Chloroflexota bacterium
GCCCAGTAAGCGCTGCTTGATGCGCGCCACTTGTCCATGTAGTACGATAACCTGCGCCAGACCGGAGGCCAGTGCTTGATAGAGGGTCTGGATTCCTGTCTCGGTCGGCATGACGGCTATACCCAACCGTGCTCGCATCATCTGTATCGTCTCTGTCTCGATCTGCATGCCACCCTCTTCCCATAGGGGCCAGTTGATCGAGACTGTTGCTCCTTGGCGTTGTCCCGCTATAACTTGTGCCCGCCGAGCGTGTGCAAAGGCATCCAGATAGGCATTTGCGGCGGCATAGTCGGCTTGCCCCACGTTACCTACCACGGCTGCCAATGATGAGCAGAGCACGAAGAAGTCCAGGGGTATGTCAGCACTGGCCTTATCTAAATGCTCGACTCCGGCAATCTTGGGGGCCAGCACGTCTCGCATGTGCTCTGGCGTCTTATTGGGTAGCAGGCTGTCACGTAATATACCAGCGGCATGGATGATGCCATGCAAATGCCCATACCGCCACAGGATGCTCTGCATGAGCGCGTGTACAGCGGGTCCATCGCTCACGTCCACCTGCTGGTAGTCAATGTGTATACGCCCCTTGCCTATGTGCTCCAGTTGCAGCCGTTGTTCTGCTGAGAGCACAGATCGACCTACCAGGATGGCGGTGGCCGTCTCTACGTGCCGCGCAATGTCTTGTACGAAGAGCCGGGCTAGCCCTCCTGCTCCGCCACTGATGAGGTAGCATCCTCCTTGTTTCCAGGGTATTATGGGCGAGGCGGACGTAGAGGAGTGAAGCTTGCCGCCGCCTAGCTCCTGCCATGCTCTTACCCAGCACTTGCCATCCTGATAGCGGATGTGCGACTCGTGTTGCCTGCGAAGCTGATGTTCGCGTAGCCAATCGAGCAATTCTCCCTCTGCTGGTGCTCGCTCTGCTTCGATCAGTTGTCCTCGCAGGTGTGTATACTCCTGTTGTGCTGTTTTAAGCACGCTCACCAGGGCTTCAAGGAAGGTTGGCTCCTGCTTGTGAGCCACGACAACCTGCACGAGTACTGGTTCTATGGACTGAGAGTAGCCTGTGGGCTTGCTCAACAGGCGCTGGATCTCCTGAACGAGTTGTATCACTGCGTCCTGGAAGCGCTCTTCGCGATGGGATTGCGAGCTTGTTAGATGACAGCAGTATGCGTTCTCGCCCAGTTGGGCCTGGATACGCGAGGTGGAGATAGCTGGTAGATCGCAGAGTAGTACCAACTGCCGTATGTAAAGGGGCGATGCCTGAGATGTGTCTGATGGCCTGGCTAGATGGGCGTCATGGTCTCTGTGGCTCGTGCCCGCCACTTCTTTCCAGTAGGGCGTCAGTAGCATCGTTGACGGAGACTCGAAGCTTGCAGGCAGCGGTCGCGTGTGCAAGCCATGCAGACGCGCTGCTACACGTCCTTCATCGTCACACACGTCGATATCAAATATTACACCAGTTGCACTGTCGCGTCTTTGACAGATCCACGCCCAGCCTTGTGCTGGCACTATCCCCACGATTGAGAGTTCCTCTAGTGCAAAGGGAAGATGGGGTTCCTGCAATGGTGTCTGTTCTACCAGCAAGCCAATACAGGCTTGCAAGGCCGCATCCAGCATGCTGGGATGTAGCATGTAGGGATGCGTACGCTTGCTTGCCTCGTCATTATCGCCATCTTGCGTAGCTGTCTGGGCCTGCGAGACAAGCCCAGGGATTTCGGGTAGACGGAGCCGCGCCAGTACCTCTCCCTCTCCCACCATTAACTGTTCAATTGCTTGCAGTGCGGCCCCATAATTGATGGAAAGTTCGCTGTAGTGTCGATAACACTCAGCCGCTGAGAGTTGGCGCTGACAGCGTATTTGCACGCTAGCCAGGTCCACATTGGGAATGGGACTCTGCGCACGAAGTACGGCTCGACCCTGGCAATAAATCTGTGTGGCGGTCTCCTGCTGGGTAGGGACGACCTCGAATGACCCGAGGCGATCTTTATGGTTGTCCCTACTGCCGTTGCCCACAGACTCCTGCTCGCTCTTATGGCTGATGAGAAAGGCAAGTGTTGTATTATCCTGTAGTTGCAGCGTGATGTGTATGGTGACGGGCAATTCACCCACAACGAGAGGACGTACCCACACGACTTGACTGAGTTGGAGGTCGTGAGGCTGTGGGGAAGCCTGGGCACCAATAGCCTCTCTTACAGCGACACGTGCCATCTCCAGATAGGCCACGCCCGGCATGGTGCGTTGCCCCTTGATCACATGGTCAGCAAGAAAAAACTCATTGCCGTGGAAGGTTGAGCTGAAGCGCGGTTGCCACAATGTGGAGGTATTGTGCTGTACCAGCGGATGCAGTCCCCCCCACCCCGCAGGGCACCCACAAGGGATGCCCCTACAATGGTACGGACACCCCTCGCAAGCCGATCCGTACCATTGTAGGGGCATCCCTTGTGGGTGCCCTGACGCATAGGTTGTTGCCCTGGTGGTAGTGGCATCCAGCCAATAGCGTTGGCGGGCAAAGGGATAGGTTGGCAGACTGATTCGGTATGGCTTGATAGCGCCATACAATTTGTGCCAATCAAAGGCCAGCCCATTGACCCAGAGGTCTAGCAGCTTCCCATATTGTCTCTTGCTTACCCAGGTGTCAATGGCCTTTTGTATCTCTTCATCCGCAGCTAAGACTGCCAGTACTTCTTTATGGCGTTTCACTTGTCCTCGATACAAGTCTGTAATGCCATCACGGCCTGCCAGAAACTGTTCCAGTTTCTCATTCAGGTTTTCTATAGATGCTGCAATGATCGCCAGGCGCTCTTCCATGACTTCTCGCCCTACCTGGAGCGTGTAGGCTATATTGGCCAAATGCTCAGCTGAGTATTGCTGATTGACGATTTCTTCTAACAATTGCTGAGCTTGTTTCTTGAGTTGCTCTTCATTGCGCGCAGACAAGACAATGATAGCTGGATGATCAGCATCAATTACCATTGATGATCGTTGCTGCATGTCTGGCACATATTCTTGCAGGACCACATGAGCATTCGCGCCTCCGGCCCCGAAAGAGGATATTGCGGCTATCCTGGGATATGCTTTTATTTCTCCATGCAGGGTGATCTGAGGCGGTCGCCAGTCTGTCAATTCTTGCTGCACGACGAAGGGAGTTTGAGCAAAGTTGATGTAGGTATTAAGCGTTTCTGCGTGGAGACTTGGTACAAGCTGCTGATACTTCATTTGCAAAACGATTTTGGTCACGCCCGCTATCCCTGCCGCTGCTTCCAAATGGCCAATATTTGACTTGACCGAACCGAGTGCACAGAAACCCGTCTCCTGAGTATCCTTGCGGAATGCTTGGGTCAGTCCAGTCACTTCAATGGGGTCTCCCAATGAAGTGCCGGTCCCGTGTGCCTCGACATAGCTGACCGCTTGAGCGTGTATCCCGGCTTTATCCAGCGTGGCACGAATAAGCTCTCTCTGGGCAACGGGGTTAGGCACGGTATAACCA
>VBJK01000003.1 GCA_005879655.1 Chloroflexota bacterium
TATGTTCGATCAGTGACAAAGATACGATATCAATGGAAAGACAAGTATTTGACCGAGTTTCCTTGACTGCAGTGAGATGCGAACAAAAAAGAGACATTCTGTAAGCTTCGAATGTGCAAAGTGTAAGAGGATATTGATATTATATTGACAGCTAGCAACTGGTCATCGCATAAATGTGAAGCGCGGCTTTTCAATCAACATCAAAAAACATCCCGTCATATCCGGCAAAGTGATAAAAAGGTAATCGACAAATGTCAAAGAACAATAGGTCAAGTCATCGCTATTGACAACATCACAAATGCAGCTCTTTGGACACGAATACAAACAGCATGATTTCTCGCTAAAGAAGACATGCCCATCAATAAGTTCATCAGATTGATTGAGACTCAGCTTGTTGACCAAGGCTTCAATTCACCGCTAAGCTATCGGACAAATTTTACGGCTTGGGAATTAATTTCTGTTATTGGGGATTATCTTCGTCGATTACTGAAGGATCGAGTCAAACGATCTCCGTACTTTGGCATTATGATTGATGAAACTATCGACAAATCGGTAATCACGCAATTGATTGTGTACATCAAATATCTTAATCGAAGTGAATGCGACGGCGCTTTGGAGATAACTGTGAAATATCTTGACCTAATTGCTCTTCCCGATAAAGGAGCAGAACAGATCACTGTACTCTTCTATTTGTTCGCTGATTAAAACTCAGAAAACGATTCACTCTTGCTTAAACTCGTTTGGATTGAATCTCAAGAGACTAGTTGATTTTGATGCAGATGGTTGCACAACAATGATGAGAAAGCACAGCGAAGTTGGAACGCGATTACGTCAATTAAGTTCGAGCCTCGTCGTATTTCATTGTTCAGCACATCGTCTTCAGCTTGCAATTCTTGACATTGCTGCAGATGTACAGCCATCTTTTACTGTGCTAATACAAGGACGTTTACATACAAGGAATTGAACACTCATTGAGAAATCTCTACAAGTTTTACAAGATGTCGTCAAAACGAAAGCTCGGCTTGAAAGCTGCATGTGCGCAAAAGAAGAAACGAATGAATGATCTAATTGAAACCATGACAACAGAAATGAATGCAGAGAAAGAGGATTTAAAAGCAAGATCTAATTTGAGATTGAAAAAGTGAAATGCTACTCGTTGACTTGAACATTCGATCTGCTTGACTGCATTGTGCAATGCTTATGAATATGTGTTGAATCATCTCTCTGTGTTCATGAAAGACATCAATGAAATGGCAGAGCATCGAGCAACAGCGACAACACTATACGAACAATTTACGTCGTATGACACATTTCTATTCATCTTCTTTTATAGAGATCTTACAACGATACTTTCCCGAACGTCAAAATTATTACAAGCACGAGACATTCAGATTCGGGATGTTGGATGTAAAATCATGACATTGTGTGTACGGTTGAAAGAATTATATCAGGAAGATTCAACCATGCCCGTTTCATTTATTGGTGAAGGGGTTACAGATAATATTTTGAGCGAGTTATTTGGACAGGATTTGAACGATAACCCGTTAAAGTACATCCGAGTTTATACTTTAGAGCTTGATTGTCTTGAAGAAGAGTTGCACCGACAAGAATCCGAGGAACCAGTCCCACTTCCTCCCCAGCCAACCCGGGTGACACGTGGAGTGAATATAAGTCAGAAATACACAAGTCTTCTATCAAGAAAATGCAAAGAGCAAACACAAACTCAGTCGTTAGCGGTGGAGACTCAAACCCTGCAAGCCGAGAAAGAGGTTATCTTTATCCTATCGCGTATACTGAAGATAGTTTAATCTGATATGGAGGGGACATAAACTCAATGGCAAAGGCACATATAAAGAACCATGGAGAAGGATTACAAGATTTGCTAATGAGATTGTGTCTAAACTTCTCCTTCGATTTCCCAAACAAGACTTCCTTGACGCTTTAGACATCTTCGATCCATCTCAATGGAAAGGGGCTCGAGATTCTGCGTCTGGTACCTGCTTTGATGAAGAATACTAATGATAGCAATTAGACTCACTCCGGAGTTTCGAAAGAAGTGCAAAACGTTAGAAACTCAATTCCGTTCATTAGTTTCAGAAGATTCCATTCACCACCAGTTTGAGGATTTTCTTCACGAGAAATACGAGAATGCAAAGAATATGAGCGGTACTGACTTTCTGAACTATATCATCAACGAAAAGCCAAATGAATCGTATGACGATTTTATCAAGTATGTTCCATTGAGATCGTACTAACATGCAGGTTATGTCAAATGGTTGCAGTCCTTCCTGCCACGAGTGTTGAGTGTGAAAGAGGATTTTCGAACCTTAATCGAATCAAAACTGATGACCGCAATAGATTACAACCTGAACATCTTGAGTATTTAATGCGTATATCAACGACTGAGATGGATGCTCTGACTCTAAGGTTCGATCACTCAGAGGCATTAATTGCCAGATGGAGAAGAAGAAAAGACAGAAGACTAACTTACAAAGGTGACTCAAGATTTGATGAAGATATCTGCGAATGACTGCAGCGGTAGGACAGTGGTTGGATCACCCCGGCCTTTGCTTATGTCGTCGATTATGTCGTTGTTTACATTCTACATCAACAATCGAAAATGTTCCTACATCATTGTACACACATCCTTAGACCGTCATCACAACCCACCGACCATCTATCGCTCTCTACACATCCTTACGGACATTAATGGCACGCCGTACATCAGTTCAAGCTTCAATAGTCATTCATCAAGTCCAATTACGTCCACGACGCGTCAAACGTCCGCTCCGCTCGTTATTCCAATTTATCAAGAAAGCATTCCAATTCAAGCGCAAGGTGGACACAACGGCAGGAGATAGGGGAAATATCGAAGTGAATGATGTGGAATACCGTTCTGATATTACAGAAGGATCATTGTTTGAGAGTATCGTAGACAATAGCTCTACAGTATGAATTGCTAGGC
>VBJK01000004.1 GCA_005879655.1 Chloroflexota bacterium
AACCAGTTCAATGGCCATTGGGAGAGGATCGCAGTGGCGCGCCCACCATCACAAGACCGTCGCGCAGCAAAGACACGCCTTCACGGCGAGTGCCGCCGCGATTGAAATTCCAAGATATAAACACGGGAGGATACTCACAATGCTACCTTTGGGCAAGGATTCCTTTTGGGCAATGTCTAACTTGGCGATGGCCGGCGACCTCGCATCGTGCGAGAGCTGCGTGGAGCATTTCTATTTCCAGAGCCAACGGAATGCTCGAGCGTTTCTTGAAGCATGCGCAGAGGGAGGCTTAGTAGAGAAGATCTCCCTGCTCGATCTTTTGGGTGATTTTGAACCCCGAAGTCCTCTCGCTCCAAGGCAAATTTGGTACGACCAAGCTATCTATATTTCGGCTCCCGAATTTCGCAGGGCCAATGCAACAAATGCACGCAAGCGGATCGAGAATACAAAGAAAGCGGTCTATGCAGCGTTCAATCTGTACTTCGAGCGCCTCGGCGGAAACGATAGCGCCATAAATTCCGCCTATGGGGATATAGTCGAGATGGGTATTTTGAGGCATGCCGAAACGGCTAGACAGCGAGCTGATGTCAATCTAAGCGGAGTCGCCAAGCTGCGCCTGATTCTGGATGCGTTTAGAAAGGAGAGTAAGGAGTCAGAGCCAGACCTTTCGAAGGTCTTGATTGAGAAGAAAGCCTCAGAGCGAACAGTTGATTTTGTGAGCCAATATATGGGACGGCCCAACTCCATTTCTGCGGTATCCGATCGAACGGACGAGCTTGTCGATTTTGTAGACGAGTTCTTGAGGGAGGGGTGCATACCCAGGCAATACTCGCGTGAAACTTTTGGACCTTCCCTTTCGGGATATCAGGCACGCTGGCTCAGCGTGGTTCTTGAGCTGGCAATATTGATACATCGTAGATATGTGTCGGATGGTGCCGCTAACGAAGCAAGAGTATTCGCCGAGCACTTCGGGGAGACTATTTTCCAGCTTTCCAGCGGGGCTCCCGAGGGACGATTTAAGGAGGCTCTTGATTTTGCCTATAGAAGGTGGGATGCCACCCTTCAACCCCTAGCGGCCTGATGCGACGATAAGTAGCCCGATTCCTAGTCCCAAGGCGTTGTTCTAAGTGCGGGCTAGAAGTTTATTCTTCGGTCTTGCTTAAGTATTTTCGTCTCACTAGATACATTGGCGTGCGCTTACGTCAATGCTGGGAGGAGATATTTTGGCCACTACACTACCAGTTGTTGCGGTAATAGGTGGGGGGCCCAAGGGCGCGGCACTGGCCGCCAAAGCTAGGGTTCTTAAGGAATTAGGAATTGGGGATGTTCAAATTACGATTATAGAGCGCACAGCAATTGCCGCCAATTGGAAGGGCAAGAGCGGGTTTACAGACGGGAATAGCCCCCTGGGAACGCCTCCCGAAAAGGACGTTGGATTCCCTTACAACTCCCGCTATGGTAATGATGTTGATGTGGCAATGCTGCGGTTTTCGTGGGCTGCGCATCTTATATCTTTGACCAGTTTTTCTGATTGGGTGGACCGAGGAAGAAAAAATCCTCCCCACGAAGCATGGGCTCGTTATGTCAATTGGGTGACATCAGAGAGCGAGGCGAGGTGCGAGACAGGTGAAGTAACCCGTGTTGTGCCTGAGGGAGAACAGTTTAAGTTGGAGGTGCGTAAAGAAATGAGCACCCAAAACATCTTGGCAGACGGCATTGTTTTTACCGGCCCTGGCAGCCCCTTGCGCATCGCCAAGGCGCCTCTCTCGGATAACATTCTTGACGGGCAGAACTATTGGCTACGGATACCAATCTTTACGGAAATGCAGAGCGGAAGGGTCGCGATTATCGGAGGCGGGGAAACTGCAGCAAGTATCGCTCTTTCATTGCTCAGAAAGGCGCCTAAGGTTAATATAGACCTAATCAACCGCCACGGAACAATATATACGCGTGGCGAGAGTTTCCATGAAAATGAGCTCTTCAGCAAGACAGATCGCTGGCAAAGTCTTGCGCATGAGGATAAGTTGGAGTTCATAGATCGAACGGATAGAGGGGTGTTCTCGGTTGCCTCCAAGCAAGAGCTGGATCAGGCAATGAACGTGCGTGTAATTTCTGGAGAAGTGACGCGCATTGAGGAGGTCGGTGAAAGAGTCGTAGTAAAGATGAAGCGTAGGATGTCTGAAGGCGTCGAATCTTATGACAAGGTTATACTTGCACTCGGGTTCGATGCATGGTCGCCACTTCGAATGCTTCCAGAAGACTTATTCCCTTCTAGTGAAAAGAAGCGGAAAGATTTAATGCGACGAATTGATTCTCATCTGCGACTCCCTTTGTCACTCGGTCGTAAGAAGGGGAATCTCAATCTCCATGTACCGATGCTTGCAGGATTGAGCCAAGGGCCGGGGTTACCCAATCTTTCCTGCCTTGGAGAGATATCTGATCGCATTCTTTCACTCTACGTGCCGGTGCAGGGCACGGTTTAATGGATCTGTCTATCAATCCCTCCAGGAAGTAGAGGCGGCCGGCGGGCGCGGTGGCTGTAGGTCGAGGGAGTCGCTGTTGCCGGCGGCTTTCGCCTTGAAGCCGGTGCCTCAGTCTCGGCCGTGGCTCCGTTTCCCGCCGCCGCTCATCGAACCGGACGTGCGGATCTCCCGCATCCGGCTCTCGGACCGGATTCACAGCAGGACATGCACAGGCCATCGCAAACTGTCCGGCCCCTCGCAAGGAGAGCCTTGCGGTTCCTGCTTGGCCCTGCCGTACAGCCTCTTCCAGAGGCCCTCGCCGAATTGGGTTCTAGCCGAACGGCAATGCCCGCGCTCCCAACCACAGAGGTGACACGCGATTCTGCGGCGCCGATTCTGCGGCGCCGCACTGCAGAGCTTGAATCCAGGAGCCGAGATGGCTATTCTAGCCAAATGAAGAGGGCCACTCTGACCGAGACCAAGAACAACCTGAGCGCCCTGGTTGACCAGGTGCAGCATGGAGAGACCATCCTGATCCTCGACCGGGGCCGTCCCGTAGCCCGCCTGGAGTCCGCGGTGGGCGAGGGGGATGATCCCGAGGGGCGGCTGGCCCGGCTGGAGCGCCAGGGACTCCTGCGCTGGGCTTCGGCGCCGCTGCCGCAAGAGCTCCTCATGACGCCACCGCCGCGACCCTCCAAGGGGGCGAGCGTCCTCGAAGCCCTCCTCGCCGAGCGCAGGGACGGCCGGTGAAATTCTGGGACAGCTCGGCCCTGGTGCCGCTTCTGGTCGAGGAAGAGGTCTCGGTTCCGCTCCGGGATCTCTATCTCGGCGAGCCGGGGACGATCGTCGGGTGGGGCACCTCCGTCGAGTGCGCCTCCGCCGTGTCTCGGCTGGAACGGGAGGAGCGGCTCTCTCCGCGGGCGGCGACCGAGGCTCTCGACCGTTTGGATCACCTGGCCCGGCACTGGCATCGCATCGAGCCCGGCGACATCGTCCTCGAAACCGCGCGACGCTTCCTGCGGGTCCATGCCCTCCGGGCCGCCGGCTCCCTCCAACTCGCCGCCGCCTTCC
>VBJK01000164.1 GCA_005879655.1 Chloroflexota bacterium
TAAGCAGTCTTCTTACGGCTCTTGGTTCAGTAGCTCTACATCAATGTAACTACACGCAGTCAATAGAATATGCGCAGGAAGGATTGGTCGTTGCTCGTCAATTGAAGATCGAGAGCAAATTTGTGCCCTGCTTATCAATTTAGGGGTAGCGACACTGCAACAGGGAAATTATAAAGCGGCAGAAAGCTCCTTTAAGGAGGCATTGCTACTAGCCAGACAAATTGGGCACCGCTATCAAATAAGTAATTTACTTCTTAATCTAGGATTTTTGTCAATTATGTTAATAGATTATATAAAAGCAATAAACTATTTAGAGGAAGGATTACTACTAGCACGGCAGCTTGAGCAACGCACCCTGATCAGCGCAACGCTTAGCAATCTAGGCCAAGTAACACGCAAGGTTGGAAATTATGCACAAGCAGATGTCTATCTGCAAGAAAGTTTAACTATAGCAAGGCAAAGCAAGAGTCCTTACCGCATTTGTGACGCTCTGTGTGAATATGGTGACTTGCAACTGGATATGAACCATATTGAAGCGGCGGAAGCAACATTTCTGCAAATATGCAGCATTGTTTCCGAGCGCGATCATGAAGCCCTGGCTCAGTACGGACTGGCACGGGTGATGGCCGCCAAAGGAAATCTGTTGGAAGCCATAAAATGGGGGGAAATGAGTACGAAAACTTTGGAAACTATGGGGCATTACGCCGCAAAAGAAGCAAGAGCATGGCTGACTTCAATCACCAGTTAATATGTAGAGGTAGTGGCTGACAAAATGTTTCTTCCCTAGCAGGATCAAGTAGACTCCTGGTATTAAGATTCCATAAAAGACAAAAGGTAATCATTTTTTATCATTTTTTATTATTTTTCATACAAATGAGCATACATATATTATTTTGTAGGCCGCATTATTGGGCACTTGAGCACAAACAAATGCCGGATATTTTTTTAACACTGTGCGCATCATGAACGTGCCACGTGGGCTACAATTGCAAATATATGAAAAACATGCTACTATAGACAATACATTGATAGTCATTGTGGATATCATTCAGCTTGGGGGTAAAAGGCAATATATGGAAAGGGAACAGCCTCAACGTACCTGGCAAGCATTGTTGGCTGACCTCATCGATAATAGTAGAGAACGACAGCGTATTGCACAGCAGGTACGTGTCCGACCGATCACGTTGCAGCGCTGGGCAAATCTGACATCTCGACCGCGCGACGAACATATCGACCGCTTGCTCAGCGCGATTTCCAGAGAGTCCTACCAGGAGTTTTTCCAGGCTCTCAAGAAGGACTATCCCACACTCATTCCAGCGCATCAGCAAATTCATAAGATTTCGCCCGAAATTCCGGCGGAGTTTTATGACCGCGTGCTTAGCGCATGCGCGATGACATCGCCATTTCTGTATTTCCAGACGATCTGTGAACTTATCTTGCAACAGGCTATCGAACATCTTGATCCCGACCGCTGCGGTATGGCGATCAATCTGGTAAGCTGTGTAAAACCACTACTAGGTGGCAAGGTACGTAGTTTGCGCGAAATAGCCGGGATGGGCACGCCTCCTTGGAGTCGCAATATCGGGCAACATACCAGCTTCTTAGGCGCAGAATCGCTCTGTGGGGCCGCTGTGGTGCAATGTCGCATCGTCTCAATTCAGGATCGCAATGAACCTAATCCGATCTTTCCTGCTCACTGGGTGACAAATGAGCAGAGTGCAGTAGCCTATCCACTACTTCGTCAAACGCGAGTCGCGGGTTGTCTGCTGGTCTCAAGCGCTCATCCTTATACGCTAACCGAGATACACTGCGAAGTGATCAAACGCTATGCTAATCTGCTCGCGCTGGCTTTTGCGCCCGCAGATTTCTTTGACACACAAGAAATCTGGCTACAGCTCATGCCACCGTATGAAGAGCAAATTCTCTATTTCCAAAACTTTCGCCAACGCGTTAACGAACGTATGTGGGTAGGCGCAAACGGTGGTCCTCTGCTGACATACCAGGATGCGCAGGAGTCCATCTGGCTAGAAGTCGAAGAGGAGCTTCTACAGCATCAAGCCACCCAGCAAGCCAGGGTAGATCAGTATAGGTGAAACAAATTTAGGAGGAACATATGTCATCATCCGATCAGAACCAAGTTCCAATGCATCTGGTTGTCTCA
Organism: Chloroflexota bacterium; assembly: GCA_005879655.1. Next base: position 2,162 of record VBJK01000164.1, read on the forward strand.
AACGATCGCGCCTCTTTTGTTGAGTCCGGGCAACAGCATGAACTCTTAAAGCATTATGTTCACCTGATTACACAGGCTTTTCTGCTAGCAGGCTCCATAGAGGCACAAGATAACGAGCTACAGACTACGCAACCGCAGACAGAGCAAGCCATGTATCTCCAACATTTCGAGCAGCGCGTCGCTAAACTTATGCAGGAGTCTGCTAGCGCTGGCAAGTCACTCACCTTGCACGATGCACAGTGTCGCGCTTGGCAAGAAATTGAAAAGGAACTCTTACGCTATCCTACCGATGACACAGAGCCAGATCAGCATCACAACTAATAAGCTTCACGACAGTGACCGGAGAGACGAGGTGATCAGGGATTGTTCCCCGATGATCTCGTCTCTTCTGCTACTACACGGGCTATGTTATAATAATGCCTATGCAACGACGGCAAAGACCACAGTATCAATCAAAACGTCTCTTCACGGCTAGAGAAGTGGCGGAATTCGAGTACTGCTCGCTTGTCTGGTGGTATGAGCAGTTTGATCCGCTAACGCAGGCCCCTACGGAAGAATTGTTTGCCCGCATGGTAGAGTTAGAACAAGATCATGGTCCGCAAGCTCCCGGTGTACCTGAGTATCAGGTTATTGAGCAGCTACTGTTACGCCGAGGTGCCTTCGATGAGGGACAGCTCCAGAAGGCAGGATCAGAAGACGAGCTACATGAGGATGAGGAAGAGCGCAGTACTCCCGCTCATATTGGTAGTAATACCCGTTCTTTGTTGGTTATTGCCCTTGTTATGCTGGTGTTAGCTTTTTTGTTAGTTGGTGCTTCTTATCTTCTGTCAGGACGATAACCCACCCTCTGGACCCCTGCTTAACGCGCATGCTTATGGGTGTCTGTGGAAAGGGGTGGATAGAGTGCTAGTGCAAAAACAAAAGAGCAGATAGGGATTGGGGGTGGCATTTGGCGAAGCCACCCTGGCGGGGTTTGGGGTGTCCCCAAAGTTTCCCATTCCCCAAAACGTTTTGGGATTGTGCACTAGGAAGAACAGGTCACGATGAGTAGTGTTCTATTAGCAACTGGACTTATATTACTCTTTCTTGCGCTCACGCTGTTACTGCTAGTCTGGAATGAACGACAGTATCAACGCAATCGCCTCGTCACCGAGCGGCATAACGCGCTAGGCTTGCCGGAGGGAGAGCTGGTCTACGAAGATATTGATGGCGAGGGCGAACCCTTGTCCTCCAGCGAAGCTCCATTGATTGGTAAGCCCGACTATATTGTACGGAGTCCCGATGGCCGTCTCATCCCCATCTTGCGCAAACTCAACGTGCAGGATGCCAGAACACCGCAGAGCAACCATGTCATCCAGATCGCCGCCTATTGCCTCATCCTGGAAGATTACTCGGAACAGCCACCCACCCATGGGATTCTACGCTATGCAGATCGCGAGTTCACTATCGAATACACAACAGCAATCAGGAAGAGAGTGCTTCGCCTCCTCGCTGAAATGGAGCATTATACCGAGCAGCAACCCCCACAATTGCTGAAGCAGAGTGCTGCTAAGTGTCGCGCTTGCATCTTCAAACCGGTTTGTGCTGTGGGACAGGGAAAGTGAGATGCATCTTTTTTTGCGGTAAAATAGAGAGAGAGCTATGATTGCTTAGTTAGTTGCTCCATGTACTATCAAAACACTCGTAGCCGCGCAATTCATTGCGCTGTGTGCCCGCACATCCCGTAGCCACACAATTCATTGCGCCCGTTTTATTCGTTTGTAGCCCTGGCGCAATGAATTGCGTGGCTACGGGACGTGCTTCTGCTCTCCCCAATGCCCAAAAATGACGGGCCTACCACTCCAAAACGACCTTGCATTTGTCCCAATTCCCTGCTAAACTAGTTACCCAGTACGATTGTCATCGTTTCATCATTTTTCATCTACTATTTGTGGATGAAATAAAAATAGAGAAATAAAAATAGAGAAACAGGAACAAGTATAAAAGTAGATGGATACAGTTCACGAAGAAGTAGAATTTAGCGGACATATAATCGACTCCTGGACCTTGCCACGCGCCTGGGACACCATCATGGACCGTGGCGGGAACTTTACAGTGGAGGATATACGCGTTGGTCTGAGCAAGACGGAACCAAGCTATATACGGCTGAAGATAGAAGCTCCTAATGATGAGGTGCTCGATCTCATCATTACCCAGTTGCAACAGTTCGGTGCAACTCGCACTCACACGAACGATGTGAGCATTGAAACAGTTGAACAGGAGGGTGTACTTCCGGCTGGGTTCTACTCAACCACAAACTTGCCCACACAGATACGCCTTGATGGTCAGTGGATCGAGGTCGAGGGTATTGAGATGGATGTGGCCATTGTTGTTGACCAGGCGAAAAAACAGGCATATTGCAAACCAATGCATGAAGTTAAGATCGGGGATCAGGTAGTAGTCGGACAGGATGGTATTCGCGTCCGTCCTTATGAGCGTAACCGCGAACGAGAAGCCTTTGCCTTCATGCAGAGCAATGTCTCTTCTGAAAAGGCTAAAGTGCTAGTGATTCACCAGATTGCATGTCAAATGAAGGAGACACGAGCACGCGACGGCAAGATTTTATTTGTGCTCGGTCCCGCAGTAATCCATACTGGTGCTGGTCACTACGTAGCCGAGTTGATTCGTATGGGCTACGTACAGGCTATTTTTGGCGGTAACGCGATTGTTGCCCATGATATCGAGTCCTCGCTGTATGGTACCTCGCTGGGAGTCAATCTCCAGAACGGCGAGCAGAAGGAGGGTGGACACCGTAACCACTTGCGTGCCATTAACGCAATTCGCAGGGTTGGTTCACTTGAGAAGGCGCTAGAGGTCGGATTGCTGCGCTCTGGCATTACTTATGAAGCGCTACTGCGCAATATTCCGCTGGTACTGGCTGGTTCGATCCGCGATGATGGCCCAATGCCCTGTGTAATCACTGATATATGGGAAGCACAGCGCCGTATGCGTGAGGAGATAAAAGGCGTTGAAATGGCTATTATGGTTGCTTCAATGCTCCATGCCATCGCAACTGGCAATCTGCTCCCGGCCAAAGTACGAACCGTGGTCGTGGATATTAATCCCGCGGTCGTCACCAAACTTGCTGACCGGGGCAGTTTCCAGGCCGCTGGCTTAGTAACGGATGCGGAACTATTCCTACGAGAATTGTTAGAGGCGCTTACCCGCAAATAAGGCGAGAATAAGCCGTAGCTGCATATTTTCTTGCACTTGGAGCAAAATTGTATAAAACAAGTGCAATGAATGATGCAGCTAGGGACTATTCTCTCTTTTAAAGATATTATGAATACGAACTCTCTCATGAGTAACTAATAGTACTAAAACGGTTACAACCTGATACTCTGATGCGTCCTGATGCAAGGAAGGGCATAAGTAAGAGTTTTGTCTCATGGGAGGTTTTTGAAATTAAGATGTCACTAACACACCGACCAGCACGTCGTCAGTTCATGCGCCCCATCGAGCTGATTGCGGAGGCTGCATCGCATATCGAAGAGGAAGAACAAGCTTCTGTACTAGAGGATACATCCAAGCCCTGGAAAGATATAGACCAGATCAATACTATGCGTATGCCTGCATTGTCAACTGCTATACTATCCCGGACATCCACCCCCGATGCCTCCACAATCTCACAGATACCTGCTTCTGAACCATATAGAGTACCCCAGACAGTATCTTCTGGGCTATTTACCATACCTCAGAGGCCAGCCCTGGGAACGTCTCCAGCACAGCAGACAATATGTGTCGATATGGCTATGTCTGTATCCACACCATTGGCTGACGCGCTTACTCCTCCATCAACTCCCTATCCAAATATGCTTAAGTCTCCTACACAATCGCTTTCAGAGACGGCTACGCCATCTCTGGCCAAGAAACAGCAGAAGCCACGACGCAAGCAGGTAGGCATTGCCTTTGCGACGTTGAGTATTCTCACTGTCCTTGTTGTTGTCTTTATGATTCAGGGCAACGGCACGACGGGAGCATGGTTAGCCGATACTCTACGCGCCACAATTGGACCTACGGCCACCGCGCAAATTGAGTCATGGTACCTCAATCTTACTAACACAACAACACAGTTACAATATCAACTGGGGAATAAACAGGTGAACTCTCCCTGGGCGACGGCGTCGATGACGCCTACAGCGACACCAACGCCGCCACCCAAGGCTACCGTCTCTCCGATGACACTGACTCCTATACAGCCATTGATCAGTCCAGCGCTGCCTTCTGAAGGAACCTGGATGACGTTGAATAATGCGCCTGCACCTTACAACTACTTACCACTGGATGCCAGGTCGTTTATTCGTCCAGACCCTATGCAGCCCTATGCGATAGTAACCCTTTTACAATTTGATATGCGCTTCTCACATCTGCACGTCGTTGGTGGTACGGTCGAACCAGGTGGACCACGTGCAGTATATGGTCCAGGCGTGATCCCTCAGGCCGATAGGCAGGGAAACCATTTACTGGCAGCTTTCAATGGGGGGTTCAAATACGCAGACGGCAAATATGGCTTGCTGGCTGATGATGGTAAGCTCTATGTTCCCCCTCAGTCAGGTGCAGCTACTATTGCCGTTACTAAGCAGGGGAAGCTCATTCTGGGCGCGTGGGATGTTGATCCGCTTCTTAATAGCCAGAACAAGGATATCGTTGCTTGGCGACAAAATGCGGCCCTTTTGATAGATAAGGGGATGATTAATCCACTCACGAAAGATGGTGCTGCATGGGGTGGTACGATCTTGAATAGTGCATATACTTGGCGTTCAGGCATTGGTATTACAGCGCAAGGTTCTTTGATCTATGCAGCTGGGAATGCATTGACGGCGGAGACTCTTGGTAAAGCAATGAGTGCCGCTGGTGTGGTCATGGCGATGCAGACAGATATTAATCCTTTCTGGGTACGTGCTTTCCTCTATGACCGCGTGGGCAATGGTTTGCCTACTATCGCCAAGCTCCATCCGCTCATGCAAGGCACAGGGAGTGAGTATCTGACGGGCACGCAGCGTGACTTCTTTTATCTCACGCGTTTTGCTCCCGCTGTGCCACCAACCTAGTGCAAAATCATTTGACATATTATGAGTTATGATATAATGAGCGTATAACCATTTCACCGCCACCGGGAACACACCCGACATCATAGATAATAGCACCAATGCCAAATACTAGGAGACGATATCATCATGCAATTAATCAGTAAAATCCTGGGAGATCCGAATAAAAGAGATTTAAAGGCAATACAGCCCACGGTAGACAAGATCAATGCGCTCGAACCAACTATAAAAAATTTGAGTGACGCAGAGTTAGCCGCTAAAACTGAGGAATTTCGTGCGCAGCTTTTTCTCTACCTCAAGGGTGGCATGGTGCTTGAAAACGAACTAGTCAAGCTCTTCCGCGAAGCGCTCAAGGCGGTAGAACCGCTGGCAGAGCAGTGTAACGACGATCAACTTCATGCTGCAATAACTGAGTATCGCAAAAAAGTTGAACAACACCACGATCCCGAACACGTGCTCAAAGATCGCCTGCAAGATACTCTGGCGGAATGCTTCGAGCAGGGCTATGAGAAACTTTCACCCACGCTCAATACTGTGCGCGTGCACGCGGCAATCGAGAAGGCTACAGAAACACAAGCGTGGCCGAGCGAGGCCCCCCATCAGAAAAAAACAACGTGGGCACTGCTCGCACAAGTGGAACCGATCCTGCAAGAAGTAGATCAGGAGGTGTGGGATGGTGCCTTTGAGAAATCGTGGGCTTTGTTTGAACAAGCAGGCAAGACCGCCAATGATAAAGATGAGGAGACCCATGAGCGTTTAGAGCCGCTATTAGGCCACATTTTGAAGCATCTCCAGAGCGAAATTGCCGCACTCAAAGCGGAAAGCATGGACAAGTTAGTGCCAGATATGGCGAAACGCTATCGCAGCGGCAAGACGCTGGATGAGTTGCTCCCCGCAGCCTTTGCCGTTGTACGTGAGGCTGGTTGGCGCAAGATCAAAATGCGCCATTATGATGTACAGCTTATCGGTGGTATTGTCCTGCATCAAGGCAAAATTGCTGAGATGCGTACCGGCGAAGGAAAAACATTGGTGGCAACTGCGCCGGTCTACCTGAATGCTCTGACCGGCAGGGGTGTACATGTCATTACTGTTAATGATTATCTGGCGCGCCGTGACGCTGAGTGGATGAGCAATATCTATAAGTTTCTGGGCCTGACGGTAGGGATCATTGTCAATGCACTTGAACCACAAACTGAAGAGCGCCGCGCTGCCTACCAGGCCGATATTACCTACGGTACGAATAACGAATTCGGCTTCGACTACCTGCGCGACAATATGGTTGGCTCGCTGGAGCAGATGGTACAGCGCGAACTGCACTATGCTATCGTTGACGAGGTTGACAATATCCTGATCGATGAGGCGCGTACGCCGCTCATTATCTCTGGTCAGGGCCAGGAATCGACCAGTATGTACAAGCAGTTTGCACAGTGGGCACCGCGTCTGCAACCAGAGTTAGATTATACGGTTGAAGAGAAAACACGCACAGTCATTCTCACAGAGGCTGGTATCGATAAGATTGAGCAATTAGCAGGCATTCAAAACATCTACGACGAGTCAAATATCGAACTAACGCGCTACATGGAGAACGCCATCAAGGCGCAAGTTATCTTTAAGCGTGACAAAGACTATATTGTGAAGGATGGCGAGGTGGTTATCGTTGATGAATTCACCGGACGCCAGATGCCCGGTCGTCGTTATAGCGAGGGTTTGCACCAAGCTATCGAGGCCAAAGAAGGGGTCAAAGTACAACGCGAAAATCATACGCTGGCCACGATCACCTTCCAGAACTACTTCCGCCTCTATAAAAAGCTGGCGGGTATGACTGGTACCGCTCTCACCGAAGCCGAAGAGTTTCACAAAATCTATAACCTGGATGTTATGGTTATTCCGACGAATAAGCCCATGGTCCGTCAGGACTTGCCTGATCTGATTTATCGCACGCAGAATGCGAAATTTAATGCCGTCGTCGAGGATATCAAAGGGTGCTATGAGCAAGGTCAACCAGTGCTGGTTGGTACGACATCGGTGGAGACTTCTGAGTCCCTCTCTCTCTTGCTTGAGAAGGAAGGTGTTCCACACAATGTGCTCAATGCAAAGTATCACGAGCGAGAAGCTCAGATTGTTGCGCAGGCCGGACGCAGTAAAGCCATTACTATTGCGACCAATATGGCCGGTCGCGGTACTGATATTCTGCTCGGTGGCAATCCATCTGCTTTCTTCGATAGCATCTTGCGCAAACACGCCGAGCACGATGACTATATCCGTGAGATGCCAGAACGCAATGAGGACGAACGTGCGGAGAAAGAAGAGGCCATTCAAGAGTTCCTCGCACAAATGACGCCGGAGCAGAAAGAAGAACTATTCCGAACGCCACGAATCTCGCCGTATCGATAATCAGCTGCGTGGTCGCGCCGGACGCCAGGGCGATCCGGGTTGTTCACGCTTCTACCTCGCATTAGACGATGAACTGATGCGTCGTTTTGCCGCCGATCGTGTTGCGAGTATTATGAAGACTGTTGGCATGGAAGAGGATATACCCCTGGAGAGTAAGCTCGTGTCACGCTTTATCGAGAGTGCCCAGACCAGAGTTGAGGGCTACAACTTCGATATTCGTAAGAGTGTGGTCGAGTATGACGATGTGATTGCTAAACAACGTTTAGTCATCTATAGTGACCGCCACACCATCCTCGAACAGGGCGATATGCATGAACGCATCTTGCGTATGATCCGCGACGAGGTAGCACGACTGATAGAAACATGTATTCCCGCCGCGATGGTCACGGAGGAGGAACAGATAGAGACGCTCTTCAAAAACCTCGAAGTCTGGGTACACGTGGCGGAAGATATACTACCTGAGAATGTTCACGCCATGCGCCGCGATCAGCTCAAGAACGATCTCGTCGATCTGGTAGTCTCACACTACGAGAAACGTGGCGAGCAACTCAAGCAGCAAGCAGTGAGTCAGGGCATGGAGGAGGTTGATCCCCTACGCGAATTTGAGCGCTCGTACCTGCTACAGTTCCTGGATCGCCTCTGGATGGATCATATCGATGCGCTGGATGTTATGCGCGCTGGTATTGGGCTACGCGCCGTCGGGCAACGCGATCCGCTGATTGAGTTTAAGAATGAAGCCTTCCGTATGTTCGAGAGCTTGAAACTGGCTATTCAGCACTATACCGTTGACGCTCTACTCAAGCTTTTGCGCAACGACGTGACGATCTCATTGCATCGTGAGGAGCCAGTCCGCAAGCCTCAGCAGCCGCCACACAATCTGCGCACCAACGCCGATGCTATCGGCCAGGCCAAAAGCGATACGAGTACCAGCACGAAAGAACGTACACGTACGACCCAGCCACGCAAAACCGCTTCAGGTTCACGCAATGGTGGCCGTACAGCCACTCCGACGCAGACACGTCCTGCTACTGCCACCAAGGTCGGACGCAATGATCCCTGTCCGTGTGGGAGCGGTAAGAAGTATAAAAAGTGCCACGGTGCGTAAAATAAAGCATTAACAGGTAATAAATTGTGCTAGATGTATATGTAGTAAATCTGGCGCAATTTCTTACCTGTAGCTAGCTGCTCTCACATAACTGGCCACTTATGCAATTCCTCATAATCAGCAAAGTCAAAACATAGATCTTGTGTAGCAATCCATGGTACTCTTCTTTATAGGCACAGCGGGGATAAAGAAGTCTCCACCGGAACGTTGTGGTATATTTCAGTACACCTCTGGTTTGCTCAATATCCCAACAAAAACCGGCTTTCTATGGGCCTCATTCAGCGTCTTGAAAGGAAAAAAGCAGGTTATTATGACTAGTCAAGAGATTAATCGCATGGAAGAAAATTGGAACAATGATCCTCGTTGGCAAGGTATTAAACGACTATATACAGCCGCTGATGTGTGGCGGTTGCGCGGATCACTTCAGATAGAGCATACTCTGGCACGTGTGGGTGCAGAACGTTTGTGGCACTTGCTACACGATGAACCTTATGTACCTGCACTTGGTGCATTAACTGGCAATCAGGCCGTCCAGCAAGTTAAGGCAGGACTGAAGGCCATCTACCTCAGTGGGTGGCAGGTGGCTGCCGATGCCAATTTGGCAGGGCATATGTATCCCGACCAGAGCTTGTATCCCGCCAATAGTGTTCCCCAGGTGGTACGCCGGATCAACCAAGCATTGCAACGTGCAGATCAGATCCAACATGCGGAAGGGAAAGGCGATGTTTACTGGTTCGCTCCCATCATTGCAGACGCTGAAGCTGGCTTCGGTGGCCCTTTGAATGTTTTTGAGATCATGAAAGCGATGATCGAGGCAGGCGCAGCGGGCGTCCACTTCGAGGATCAGCTCTCATCCGAAAAGAAGTGCGGCCATTTGGGCGGCAAGGTGCTTATTCCCACCCAGTCTGCCATCAAGCACTTAATCGCGGCACGCTTCGCAGCCGATGTGATGGATGTGCCTACGGTACTCATTGCTCGTACTGATGCCGATGCTGCGCAGCTCATCACCTCCGACATTGATCCAGTGGATCGGCCCTTCATCAGCGGCGACCGTACTGCCGAAGGTTTCTTTAGAGTACGTAGCGGCGTTGAGGCAGCGATCGCACGCGGTCTCTCCTATGCTCCGTATGCCGATGTGATCTGGTGCGAAACCTCAGAGCCAGATATGGACGCGGCACAGCGTTTCGCTGATGCTATTCACGCACAATTCCCAGGTAAGTTGCTTGCTTACAACTGCTCACCTTCGTTTAACTGGCGCAAGAAGCTTGCTCCAGAGGCTATTGCCAGCTTCCAGCAGACCCTGGGCAAGATGGGTTATGCCTTCCAATTCATCACACTGGCAGGCTTCCATGCACTCAATTACAGTATGTTTGATCTGGCTTACGGTTATCGTACCAGCGGCATGACAGCATACTCGGCACTCCAGCAGGCCGAATTTGATATGGAGCCACTCGGCTATACGGCAACCAAGCATCAGCGCGAAGTTGGCACTGGCTACTTTGATGAGGTAGCGCAGGTCATCGCCGGTGGCCAATCCTCAACCACGGCCCTTACTGGTTCCACTGAAGAGCAACAATTCTATAACGATCTCGTGCTACAGCAAAACAGTAACGTTGGTGCGGACTAACACTACCCTATTGTTATGAAAGAGATCAGGCGATAGGAAGAGTTGACGTACCGTCGGCTCTTCCTATCATCCTTTTTTTCTCCCTAAGCTTGTTTGTCACACCCATAGCTATATGCGAAAATAAAACAGAACAATGTTAATGTGAAAGGAATAATCTCATGACCAGTGACGTGAAAATACACTACGCCGAAGGGATTGAGGTCAGGGCAGCGATTAGCCCTGAATCTGCACAGATACTGACGCCACAAGCGATGGAGTTTGTCGCCAAACTCGCGCGTGCATTTGAAGATCGTCGCCAGGAATTGTTGGCACGCCGCGCACAGCGTCAGGCTAGCCTCGATGCTGGCAACCTTCCCGATTTCTTACCCGAAACTGCACATATCCGCTCAGGTACATGGACTATCGCGCCGATACCAGCTGATCTGCAAGATCGTCGCGTTGAGATCACCGGGCCGGTCGATCGCAAAATGGTTATCAATGCGCTCAATTCGGGGTCCAAGGTGTTTATGGCCGATTTTGAAGATGCTCATTCTCCGACATGGGAAGGCACGATTCAGGGACAGATTAACCTGCGCGATGCGGTCAGGCGCACAATTACCTATACTAGCCCGGAAGGGAAAGAGTATAAGCTAAATGAGAAAACAGCTGTGCTTCTAGTGCGTCCACGCGGTTGGCATCTCGATGAGAAGCATGTGCTGATCGATGGCAAACCCATTTCCGGTGGCATCTTCGACTTCGCTCTCTACTTCTTCCATAACGTCAGAGCGCTACTAGAGCGTGATACCGGGCCTTATTTCTATCTGCCTAAGATGGAGAGCCATCTGGAAGCGCGCCTGTGGAACGATATCTTCGTCAAGGCGCAACGTGAGCTTGGTATTCCAGAAGGCACGATTAAGGCGACTGTGCTCATTGAGACGATTCTGGCAACGTTCGAGATGGACGAGATTCTATACGAGTTGCGCGAACACTCCGCTGGTCTGAACTGTGGCCGCTGGGATTACATCTTCAGTGCCATCAAAAAGTTGCGCAATATTCCCGATTTCATCTTACCCGACCGTGCTCAAGTGACGATGACAACGCACTTTATGCGTTCATACTCGCTACTGACCATCAAAACTTGCCATCGGCGCAATGCCCCCGCCATGGGTGGTATGGCGGCGCAGATCCCCATCAAGAATGATAGCCAGGCGAATAAAGAGGCGCTGGCTCGCGTACGCGCTGATAAGCAGCGAGAGGTGAATGATGGACACGATGGCACATGGGTGGCCCATCCTGGACTGGTGCCCATCGCGCTGACTGAGTTCGATGCCGTCATGAAGGGAGCAAACCAGATTGAGCGTAAACGCGAGGATGTGCAGGTGACAGCTGCCGACCTGCTCGCCATCCCCGAAGGCACCATCACTGAAAGTGGGCTACGCAATAATATCAGTGTGAGCCTGCAATACCTGGCGTCATGGCTAGGTGGTACAGGATGTGTACCGATCAACAATCTTATGGAAGATGCCGCGACAGTAGAGATCTCACGAGCGCAGATCTGGCAGTGGATTCACCACCCCAAAGGTATTTTGGATGATGGTCGTCGCATCACCATTGCCTTATTCCGCCAACTGGTGCAGGAGGAACTGGATAAGATCAAGGCCACCATCGGCCAAGAGCAGTACGGCAAGCGCAAATTTACTGAAGCGTCACACATCCTCGACGAGATTATTACCTCCGATCAGTTTGTGGAGTTCTTGACATTGCCAGCCTATAGGCACTTGAGTTAAAATACTCAATGTAAAATGTTTAGCTATTGGGAACAAGCGAGTAGGAGCGTGTTCTATTATCCACAGACAGCTGTGCATAATAGAACACGCTCCTACTCGCTTACGCCGCCACAAAAAGGCGAGAAAGAAAGGAAGGAGATAGCTTGACACAAAGAGCGGAGGTTTCGGCGGGAGGGATCATACTACGCGAAATTGATGGCGAACTCAAGGTCGCGCTAGCCCAGAACAAACGGACAGAAAAACGCTGGGTACTCCCTAAAGGACATGTCGAAGCAGGCGAAACACTTGAACAAACTGCCTTGCGCGAGATTCTCGAAGAGTCTGGACTCGACAACGTACAATTGATTAAGTACCTTGGCTGCGTTCTTCGTACGACGGTGAAGGAGAATGGTAATGTCGTGAACAAAACTATCCACTACTACCTGGCCTATGCATTGAACAATCGGCAGGCGTTAGCACCCACAGATGAAAGGTTTATTGGTGTTGATTGGTTCTCACCAGAACAAGCGGTTGCAATGATACCTCATGAAGCAGAACAGGCTTTCTTCCGCGAGCATCTAGCCCACCTACTAACTGACGTGTAAAGCAGCAGAGGAGCGTCGCACTAGTAATGCAAAGGGAGGGAGGGCAAATCGTGTACTACGATTTGCCCTCCCTCCCTTTGCATTACTAGTGCGAAAACACAAGAGCCAATAGGGCTTGGGGGTGGCATTTGGCGAAGCCTCGCCTTTCGGGGTTTGGGGTGTCCCCAAATGCTCGCATTCCCCAAAACGTTTGGGATTCTGCACTAGATAATGGTCATCCGTGAAAATATGGCTATAATATGTATTATCGTACTAATATCTTTTTATGCTGTTTTATGATCAAGAGGGGTAAATTGAATGATAAGCACAGGAAGCTTTGTTGGCAAGTATCAACTACTACAGCAACTGAATAGTACACTACGCGGTGAAAGATTTTTAGCCAGATCTACCACGTCATTTGAGGATATTGTCGTAATAAGGCTATGGTATACCGATAGTCATAATACAACATTATCGCATGAAATGGAACGTATTCATGCACAACTACAACATCCTTTGATTCTTCCAACTATTGACTTTGGTGCAGAGAATGGACTTTTTTATATAGTGACAAATTATAGTACGCCTGTTCCTGAGACGTTGTGTGAGCGCCTGATGAAGCGTCAAAGACCAGAGCCGATGCCTCCCACTGAAGCGCTCAATATTCTGACGCAGGTCGGGCAGGCACTTCAGTTTGCCCATGAGCGAAAGATTCTTCATGGACAGCTTACTCCTGATAGTATCTTCTTGACGCCTGCTGGAACGGCTCTCTTGAGCGATCTTGGCGTTGCTGACTTGATGGATGTCACTATTCCCAGAGATCTACCACTCTCTGCGTTAGCAGAGCAGTATGCCTATACCTCCCCGGAGCAGCTACGAGGCGAGGTCAGCGAGGCGAGTGATCAATATGCATTGGGTAGCATAGCCTATGAACTCTTTACAGGTCTACGCTATCAACCGCAGACGCAGTTACGTGCTATCAATCCTGTTCTGTCACCTATTATCGAAGAAGTCATTTTCAAAGCAATCGCACCTTTGGCTGCTAAGCGCTATGAGAATATTAATGCTTTCATTGATGCATTAACATATGCAGTGACCTTACCAGTAGACCTGCCCACAGAGATGATGGCGGCTATTAACAATAATGGGGATACTTCTCCTTCTTTTGCTCTCATCCCATGCGACCAATCGCTGGTATTTTCCACGCCGGATTGGCCTGCTACCTCCGATCAGCCCTGGCACCCCACTCAGCCTGGCATGACTCTTCCTCGTCTTTCAGGGCTATTACCGCGCGTGCTGAGAGCAAGTCAGGAGCAGAGTTACATAGGCGGCGATACTGTACCGATGCTTGCCGATAGTATTCGGCCAAAGAGAAAAGCAAGCCCCCAGGACGCGCATAATACCATCCGAAAAAAGCGCACGTTGACAGCCCTGATCCTGCTTATTGTGCTCGTACCACTCTTTGCATTCTCTGTGCTCTCGTTCGTTCCTGCTTCAGCAGCAACGGTGAAGGTGACGCCTATAAGTAAACACTTGACGAAAATATACACTTTCAATGAGATGTCAGGCGACTCTAACACTACTCAGCATCAGGTACCAGCTCGTGCTCTTACGTATATTACGCCAAAGCAAACCAAAACCGTACCAGTGACAGGTAGGAACCATCAGGATGCTGCCTCCGCACAAGGAGAACTGGTCTTCTCCAATGTGACACGCAATCAAACAATCAATGCTAACCAAACGTTTCCCACGAAAGGTGGTGTACAGATCACGATCGATAAAAGCTTTACGATCAATGTTGGCGAGACCATCACTGTGCCAGCCCATGCCGTCAAACAAGGTGCTAGCGGTAATATTCCTGTTAATGCAATAAATGGTATTTACACGCTTGTTGATCCGGCCAACCCGACGCAGACAACGACTGTTTCCGTTGAAAATGTTAAACCCTTTGCCGGAGGACAGGATGCCATTGACGTTACATTTGTGCAGCAGAGTGACATTGACAAGATTGTCGATCCGTTAGTGACACAGTTGACCTCTAATGCCCAGACAAAACTACTCAGCATGGTACAGCCAAATCAAATTCCTGTTGGTCAGGTCCACTGTACACCCAATACTCAAACTCAGCCGCATGTGAATGTTGCTGCGAAATCAGTCAAAGTTAGTGTTGAGGTTATCTGTCTACTGGATACATTCATTGAGCAAGACATACGTGATGCAGCGGTAGCGGCGCTCAAACAAGATAGTAAGCAAGAGCTTGGCATTAACTATGTCTTGCAGGGGAATGTCGTCACCGATAAGCCAGTCTTGGATAGCCCCCTGGCAGCAGCTAATGGTGCACGACGCTTCCATGTTAAGGTGGATAGCACCTGGGTCTATCAATTCACGCCTGCCATGCAGCAAAAAATCCTGCAAAATATTGCGGGCAAAAACCAGTTCAGTGCAATGGACTATTTACAACACAGCGCTGGGGTGAATCAGGTGACTATTAGTACTTCTGGTCTAGGGCGGGCATTGCCGCTCTCAATCAAGACGATTCAGTTTATGCCAGTGGGGTCAGTGTCGATCAAATGAGCCTACCTCCCCACCGCTGAAAGATGCCCCATCTGCCCGCTATCAGGTAGAGATTCTTAAGTGGAGGGGTCCAGGGGCCACAGTCCCCGGACCCCTCCACTTAAGAATCTCTACCTGATAGCGGGCGAGCTATTACCATAGCTCTCGGCTCTTGGTCCTGACAATCTCTGAGGAGCGCGTGACGAATTGTGCCAGGGGCATCGATTTTAGATCGACGTTCGTGCGCAGACGCACCGAGACGGCGGCGGATGCTGCCTCTTTATCTCCAACGACGAGCATATAAGGGATCTTCTGGAGCTGTGCATCGCGGATCTTCGCATTCATGCGCTCGGAACGTACGTCGATATCGGCGCGTAAACCGCTGGCCTTGAGTTGCGCCTGCACTTTGTTGGCGTACTCGATGTGACGATCAGCAATAGGTATAACCATCGCTTGCACCGGCGCGAGCCACAGTGGGAAGGCCCCTGCAAAATGCTCGATCAACATAGCCATGAAGCGCTCCGTGGTACCCGTGACTGCACGGTGAATCATCACCGGGCGATGCGGTTGCCCATCCTCACCAATGTACTCCAGTTCAAAGTTCTCAGGTTGGATGAAGTCGAGCTGAATTGTGGCACATTGCCACTCACGACCTAATGCGTCACGCACCATGAAATCGATTTTGGGACCGTAGAAGGCGGCTTCACCGATACCCTCTTCGTACTGAAGTCCCTTGGTTTCCGCTGCGTTACGCAATGCGGCCTCGGCCATATTCCAGACCTCATCACTGCCAGCGTATTCCTCTTTCTTCTGCGGATCTCGTAGCGAGAGCCGCACCCAGTAATCCGTCAGGCCATACATCTCGAACACTTCTGTCGTCAGATTGATAGCGTTGTCGAACTCTTGCTGGATCTGATCAGGGCGCATGAAGACGTGTGCATCATCCTGCGTCAGGCTACGCACACGCGCTAAGCCCGTCAGGACACCTGCTTTCTCATAGGATGTGATGGGGGCAGTTCATCGGCTTGAGCATGAAGGCGTCATCTTCGGATAGCTCTTGCTCGCCCTTCATTACCGGGAACATGTTCTCCCGATACGTGTACCAGTGCTTCGACGTTTTGTACAAGCGCACCTTGCCTAGATGAGAGGTCCACACGTGCTGATAGCCGTAACGCTCTTGCGTCTCACGCACATAGCCTTCCATCAAGTGACGTAACATCTCGCCATTGGGCAAGAACATCGGTATGCCAGCTGGTACCTCATCGCTCATGATGAACAACTTGAGTTCGCGGCCTAGCTTACGATGATCACGCTTGAGAGCCTCTTCCAGCCGCCAGAGGTACTGATCGAGTTCCTCCTGCGCGAACCAGGCCGTGCCATAGATGCGCTGCAACATCGGACGATGCTCGTCACCGCGCCAGTACGCGCCCGCCACACGCATCAGCTTAACCGGACCAATCTGGCCCGTATGCTCTACATGGGGGCCGCGACAGAGATCGAGGAAGTTTCCTTGCTGATAGATACCAACTTCGGCGTCCGGCAAGTTCTCAATAATCTCAACCTTGTAGAGCTGCCCCTTCTGCTTAAAGTACTCCAGCGCTTTCTCGCGGGGCCAGCGGTCCCGTAGAAATGGATGGTGTGCCGTAATGATACGCCGCATACGTTGCTCTATGTCCGGCAAGTCGTCGGGGGTAAGCGCGCGCGGCAAATCAAAGTCATAATAGAAGCCATCTTCAATAGCCGGGCCAATCGCAAATTTGGCGTCAGGAAAGATCTCCTGCACTGCTTCGGCCATTACGTGTGCCGCTGAGTGCCGCATACGTTGCACTGGCGTGTAATTGATAGATTCTTCTAATGCTACTTCTACTGACATAATAACAAAATCTCCTATAAAACAAAAAAAACCTTCTCATCCTCCATTGGGACGAAAAGGTATAAACAC
>VBJK01000005.1 GCA_005879655.1 Chloroflexota bacterium
TCTTCGGGGAACAGGAAGAGCTACTCGATCACACCCGCTACACGCAACCAGCGCTCTTTGCCTTGGAGGTGGCACTGGCGCAGCAGTTGAGGAGTTGGAATCTAGAACCCGATGTCGTGCTTGGCTATAGTGTGGGCCAGTATGCCGCAGCGGTCGTGGCTGGGGTACTGAGCCTTGAGGACGGACTGCGCTTGATCGCCAAGCGAGGGGAGCTGATGGCATCCCTACCAGCTGGCGGGGCGATGGCGGCAGTATTTACCGATATGGGCACTGTCGAAGCATTGCTAGCAGCAATGCCCTCCCTCTCGTTGGCGGCTGACAACGGATCGCATCTGGTGCTCAGTGGTCCCACCGAGGCACTGCTGGAGGCACTGCTACATCTGAAGGAGCAGGGGATACGTACGCAGGTCTTGAACACGTCGCAGGCTTTCCACTCAGCTCTGCTGGAGCCAGCACTTGAGGAGTTTGAGGCCTTTGCCACGGAGGTGCCATTCCAGCTAGCGGACAAGACCTTGATCTGCAATCTGACCGGTGAGGTGCTGGCAAGTGGGCAGGTGCTGGATGCAGGATATTGGCGACGACATAGCCGGGAGCCAGTACAGTTTGCTCGTAGCCTGCGTACAGCAGCCGAACTAGGCGTGGGTGTAGTAGTGGAAGTGGGACCCCAACCAGTATTGCTGGGGATAGCAGCGCAGGGGTGGCCAGAGGGCAAGGAGCGTCCTGCACTGGTGGCGACGCTTCGTCCGGGTCACTCAGAGGTCCGGCAACTGGCAGAGATGATGGCCCAGTTGTATGTGCAGGGGCTTACGCCCAACTTTGGGGCCTGGCATCGGCCCTGGCATCGACGCAAGCTGGCACTGCCCACCTATCCCTTCCAACGTCGAAGCTACTATCTGGACCATGGATACCGCAGAGGTGCTTCTGCCCAGGTATTATCGGCACCCCAATATAAGCTAAATAGGACTACGACTTCCACAATCTCTCATCCACACCCATTACAAGGAGTGCGTATTGATACACCAAGCAAAGAGCAACTTTGGGAATTTTGTTTGAGTTTACAGAACTTCCCCGAAGTCCTGGATACTCATGCAGTGCTCCATATCGGCCATTACAAAGCAATGCTGGCGGGCGTATTACAGGCACCGCAGGAGAGAGAGAATGCAATTTGTTTTGAGCATGTAGAATTCAAATCAGCACTTACCATACCGGAAAATACGGAGGAGGTGGTGACACTCTGCTTGGAGAAGAACCAGTGTGGGGCAGCGCGTTTTCGTATCCACACGAAGAATCGCGTAAGTGGTGACTGGAATCTTCATATGCATGGGACTGTTCGCAGTGTCACTGCTCCCGCACCATGGCCCTGTGCTCTGGATGGAATTCGAGCGCGACTCACGCAGGAAGAAGACGGGAAGTTCTTCTATGCACGTATGGAGGAACGCGGCTACCATCTTGGTCCCAGCGTGAAATGTATCAGTAGCATTAGATTCCAGGAAGGTGAGGTACTTGCTAGCCTAAAAGTTTCAGCAGGTAACCCGGTGGAGAAAGAAAATCCATTAAAAGTCCCTCTCGGAATTTTCGATAGTTGTGGTCAGTTAATGCTGATCGCTGGCTCTCGTTTTTTGTCCCAAAAAGCGTTCTTTATGGTCATTGGATGGGATAAGCTAACCATTTTCTCGTGCCCATCTCAAGGTGAGTTGTGTTGGTGCTATTTCACTGTTCCAGAGCAGAAAACAGACGGAGATATTATCTTTGCAGCATACACGCTATGTGATACCTCGGGACGAATCTACGCGCAAGCGGAAAATATCCAGTTCAGGGTATTGAATGAGTTTGATCCAGATCCGGCTCTACAAAACGCCAAGAGAAACGAAGGTCTCTGATGCAAAACGGGATGGCATTGGTGAAGAAGAGAAAGGGAAATAATAGAATAGATGAATAATTCATGAAAAATGAGCAAAAGAAGAAGTGTAAGCGCCATGCTGTAGTGATTGGCGCAAGTATGACCGGGTTAGTGGCGGCACGTGTGCTATCAGATCACTTTGAACAGGTAACGATCATTGAACGTGACCAACTTCCCGCACGGGTGGAGGCGCGTAAAGGCGTACCGCAGGGACAGCACCTGCATATCTTATTGGCGAAAGGGGTAGCTATTCTGGCTGAACTCTTCCCAGGTCTCTTTGAGGAGTTGGTCCAGGATGGGGCACTTCAGCTCACTCCCGCAGACTTCTGTTCATATAACTTTGGGACGTGGAACACACGCTTTCCAAGCTCTATCCGCTTATATAGCCAGAGTCGCCCTTTCTTGGAGTTGTACGTGCGGAATTTACTAACTGCCTACAGCAATGTGCGTTTGCTTGAGGCCTGTGAGGTCACGCAGCTCCTGGCCACTGAGAATTGCGCTCACGTCACCGGGGTATCCCTGAGCTATCGAGGTGAGGAGCAACGCAAGGAAGAACTGGCTGCTGATCTTGTCGTGGATGCCAGTGGACGTGGGTCGCGATCTCCCCAATGGCTAGTATCGTTGGGCTATCCCCAAGTGGAAGAGACCGGCGTGAAAGTGGATATTGGCTATACCACCCGCATCTATCGTCGTCCTCCCCATCTTTCTCTCGACTGGAAGATCATGGCGATCGCCCCGACGCCTCCCTGCAATAGACGAGCAGGACTGATATCCCTCATCGAAGGCGACCGCTGGATGGTATCGCTGGTCGGCTATCGGTGCGACTATTTGCCTGATGAGGACGGCTTTCTGGATTATGCCCGTGGCCTTTCCCAACCCGATATCTATGAGGCCATTAAAGAGGCAGAGCCGCTAACACCAGTGTTTACCTACAAGTATTCCACGAAACGCTGGCGACATTATGAGCGCATGTCTCGTTTTCCAGATGGTTTTGTGATCCTGGGCGATGCCGTCTGTAGTTTCAATCCAATCCATGCTCAGGGGATGACTCTCGCTGCCTTGGAGGCGAAAATGCTCGATGTCCATTTGCGGCAGCATTCTCAGAATACCAGCAAACAGGAAAACAAATTTGCACAGCGGCTCCAGAAAGCCATTGCCAAAGTGGTAGAATGGCCTTGGCAGATGGCCATGGGCGCAGATCTTCCCTTCCTGGAGACACAAAGCAAACAAACTTGGATCATGCGTCTGCTCGACTGCTACATGAAGCATGTAATGAAATTAACTACAACTAATCCTCTGGTAGTGGAGCGTTTTTATCAGGTCACTAATATGCTCAAATCGCCACTAGTGCTCTTCGATCCGCGCATTGTCTGGGCTGTTCTTCAGAGTATCGAAACTAGTATTTGAAAGTCTAGATTTGTCTAGACTTTTATCTACATTTTTGGCTGATTTTGGGCATGAAAAACTACCCTGGTAGCTTTCGACTTCCAGGGTGGTTATGCTCTGTCTTTCCAGTGGCTACACTTCGACAACCTCAACGCCATACAACGCCTTCACCAGCTTCTTCTTGAGACTGTACACTGCTGTCTT
>VBJK01000006.1 GCA_005879655.1 Chloroflexota bacterium
TTTATACGGAATTTCATTTACCATAACAATCGCCTATCGCGCACATATCCAGACCTCTACCGATAAACACCGAAAGAAACACAAACACACGAAGCAAACCATATCGAGCGACAGAATGGACAAACTGATAGCCGATATCAAAATCTGGCGACAAGAAGCTCTGAATGATTTCGCCTCACGGTTTCCCGAGCTGACGGTTCAAATCATTTTCCCGGACAAAAGAGTGATGACCGTAGCCAGTAAGGCAAAGAACATAGGGAGCAAAGAGGATTTGATAGGAGCATTGGAAGAATGTGGGTACGCCTTTCCAGAATCGGTCATTTTCAAATATACTGAAGATTTGTATCGCTGCATTTCCGACAGTCTAAGGGAAAGCCATCCACCGCCTCAACTCAAAACACAATTCGACCAAGCCGTGAAACGCGCAGTAAAACGACGTCGCCCAGCAGAATCTACTCAAATGGTCTCAGCTATCGGACAAAGTACTCATTGCACTCCTTCCATTCCTCTTTTTACACAACAAGTTTCGGTCCTTAACATTGTCAAACCCCTTTCGCAACACACTGCAACTCTCAAAATCCCAAACTGGCCGGTCCCATCGGTCCCATCAATCGTTCCATCAATTCTCCCGATGTTTCCCATTGAAAAACGCGTACCTTTGGCTGAAAAACACGCGTCAAACTCCGACGTCATCAATGTTTCTGTTCAGCAACTTTCCTTCTCGCCATACAATACGCGTCGCTCTGCTGCTCGACAGTCTTTGGCAAAACAACTTTCGGCAGGATTCTCTACATCCTTTGACGCTGTAAATGAAAGAGAAATCATCCTCTCTAAAGGAGGAAACCCACGCAAACGTGATCAATCGGACAAGGAGAACTCCGTTCGTTCGCTTCCTGTCGATAAGAAGCGCAATGTTGTGTGGATCAATAATATCATCGTCGGAGTTACTTGGTGCTCGTCGGAGTTACTTGGTGCTCGTCGGAGTTACTCAGTGAGCGGATCGTTATGTAGATCAAGAGTGACAAAAGGTCGGAGTTTACTTTCTGTATATATAGACGAGCGAGCTCCAGATAATTCAGATAAATAACTTCTTCTCCTACAACAGAGAGACATGAAACATATAATGGAGAGAACAGCTTTGAAAACATGAACTTATTTTACTTCAATACTTGATAGCTATGAAGACGATAGTGTCGATTTAATAAGTGTCAATTTAATAATACAGATTATCTCTAGCGATTTGAAGGGACTCGATAATACTAGCGGAAAGTCGGCGTAACCTGGCGCCACGCTTTAAGATTTGATCATAGTGCTCTCATGAACGATCACTTCGGTCGTCATATGAGTCAAGGATTACAATCTGGTCAATCACAGATTCAAGGAACTAGTATGTCACCTTCAACTGCTCCTTTCTACTTCATCTTTATGTTATTTCGTGGTGTGCGATGGGTGGCGACACCGTCAACGCAGTCTCAAACTGAGCACTTCGACATATGGTGACACCTTACTTTGAGACTTTCAATTGAAGTCGTAACAAAAAGAAACGATAAAAAAAATCCAAGCTAAGTGAAGCTAAACATCGTGTAACGTGTCTTACGACACGTTACACGGATGTTTCGTTGCGCGGATTTTTTTCGGGCGCTGCCCGAACCCGCCCGCTGGGAGCCCGCTGGGAGCCCGCTGGGAGCCCGCTGGGAGCCCGCTGGGAGCCCGCTGGGAGCCCGCTGGGAGCCCGCTGGGAGCCCGCTGGGAGCCCTGCGGGGCAGCTGATGAGTAGCAAGGTCATTGTGAATCTCATGAAGATGAAAGTCATATCTATTTTCACATGGCGAATGACACAATATGAAATTTCATCCATTTACCACACGTCCTCTAGCTGTTCAACGAAATCGTCAATATCCTCCATCTCTATAATATCGTCCACTTCCAGCATCTCCACTTCAACCTCGAAGTCTCCATTAATCCTCTCAAATCGATTAATTGCCACGTATCCCGCGCTGTAATGCAGCAACGCGCCTTGATGATCTAGACGTTGATCGCGTACTCGCGCCATGAAGTCCATGTTGTCTTTCGAGGTCCAAAACTGTGGGTATTCTGTAGGAATCCTTTGAAGGACCTCCATCGCGGCCTTCGCTATTGTCTTCATCGTTCGAACAACGGAACTATATGATACCGACATACCCAACTGATGCAATACCTCGAAAACTCGTTTAGGAGTGTTTCCAGACATCAAATAATATCCCATTACTTGTTGTTGAAGATTGACTTTCTGGATTTTCGCATAACATATTATCGACAACGACATTATCCATCTGTTAGTTCGTTGTCTTTCCCTCCATTCTCGTTGTGCCGTCTTCGACAAGCATTTCTCAGCGAACCCCTCTTTCTCTTCATCGAACATCGATTTCTCTGCAGTGTTGACTTTGTCGTCGCTGACTAAAGCCTGAAACAGACGAGAGAGTAACGGTGCCCCTTTCATCATTGTCTCTGATAAGGTATGTATTGAGAATTTGGTTAACGTTTCAGGAGTAATCGTCGTCGAAGGCTGAATTAGTTCGCCGATGAAAATAAATTTGTCCAATTCCTGCGTAAGAAATTTGGTCGCGAGTTGACATATTGCCTCTCTGAAGGCGAATGAAGGACATGAATTGCCACAAATATCCAGCAGCTCCACAGCACCCTGTTGTGTAAACCATTGTCTGTTCTTTCTGCGAACCCGTTCTGTTGTTTCGTGATACAGATCGTGCCTCAAGACGTCAACGATTGTGATGCCAAGAGTTTGCAGGTATTGACTGACGTTACGTGCCTTCTCGTGAACCAATTCGCTCAATTCTATTGAACAAGTATGATCAATGATATCGTCAAGCTGAGTCGTGTTGCTGTATGCTCCGGTAAATCGAGTGCTCCGAGTGCTTCGTGCCGAGACCTGAGAGGTGAGGGTTGTGTCGTGGCTTTCGTTCATGAGAATAGTTGAATAGGACAGAAAAATAGATTAATTTTGTGGATACGCTTTTGTATTAGCATAGATGAGAAGAAATATACCAATGCCCTTGTCGCTATAGTTTCCAAGGTGATTCTTGCAGAGTTAGAACAAACACGTCTTCTAAACTAATGATCGGCGACAGCATCGTGATTTTCAGCGGCGCTG
>VBJK01000007.1 GCA_005879655.1 Chloroflexota bacterium
TCGAGCAGGCACAACACATGACCGAGATCGACCGCATGAGCACTGAGAAGGACAAGAGCGGCGTCTTCACTGGTGGCTATGTGATCAACCCTGTCAGCGGCGAAAATGTCCCGGTCTGGATCGCCGATTATGTCCTGATGAGTTATGGCTCGGGCGCGATTATGGGTGTACCGGCTCACGATCAGCGCGACTTCGAGTTCGCACGCAAATTTGGGATTCCCATTCACGAGGTCATTCGCGCTGAGGGTGAGGAGCCAAGTGATCCTGCTACCTGGACTGAGGCACGCGAGGCACACGGCTCAATGGTCAACTCCGGCCCCTTCGATGGTACCCCTGACGCCGAGGCAATCGCCAAAGTGACAAAATATGTCGAAGAACAGGGGATCGGCAAATTCATGGTCAACTACCGACTGCGCGATTGGCTGATTAGCCGTCAACGCTATTGGGGTGCGCCAATCCCAATTGTCTATTGTCCCGAACATGGCACAGTTCCGGTACCAGAAGATCAACTGCCCGTCTGGTTGCCAGAGAATGTCCAGTTTAAATCAACCGGTGAATCGCCACTGCGCTATGAGCCAGATTTCGTGAATACAACCTGTCCTATCTGTGGTCAGCCAGCCACACGCGAAGCTGACACAATGGATACGTTCATCGATTCATCCTGGTACTTCCTGCGCTATGCAGACCCACAGAACGCTGACCAGGCTTGGAGTCAGGAGAGCTTGAGCAAATGGCTGCCGGTCGATCAATATGTAGGTGGCGTGGAACATGCCATTCTGCACCTGCTGTACTCGCGTTTCTTCGTCAAAGCCTTGCACGATATGGGACATGTCACTTTTGACGAGCCTTTCCTGCGCCTGTTCCATCAGGGTATGGTCCTGGGTGCTGACGGTCAGAAGATGTCCAAGTCACGTGGCAATGTCGAAGCACCTGACAAATACATCGAGAAATACGGAGCAGATACCGTTCGCTGCTACATGATGTTCATTGGACCCTTCGATGCGGGTGGCTCATTCAAAGCCGAGAACTCGGAAGGTATCTGGCGCTTCCTGAACCGCTTCTGGAGCCTGGTAAACGATGTCTGGATCGAATATCCAAGCGAGGTGTAACTGAAGACCTGAGCAGTTTTCGTTTC
Source organism: Chloroflexota bacterium (assembly GCA_005879655.1). The sequence goes on from VBJK01000007.1 coordinate 1,136, forward strand.
AACACCGCTCTGGCAGCGATGATGGAGTGTAACAATATCCTGATCAAGCAACAACATAGCGCCGTTGCACGTAGTATGGCCTATCGCCAAATCCTGGAAACAATGATACAACTGCTGGCACCGTTCGCACCACATATCACAGAAGAGTTGTGGCAGCAAACCGGTCACACGGACAGCATTCATAGCACGGCGTGGCCTACGTTTGAAGAGGCCATGACGCAAGATACTACCTTCACCCTGGTTATGCAGGTCAATGGCAAAGTACGTGAACGTGTTGAGGTTTCATCTGATATCAGTGAAGCAGAGGTGCGTGAACTGGTAGTAAACAATAATAAAGTGGCAACGTTCATTGGCGAAAACACAATCCAAAAAGTGATCTACATTCCTGGCCGCTTGGTCAATGTTGTCGTACGCATCTCACAATAGAGACGCGAACTTAAGGACATGATGTGTGGCATGGCAAGAGGGCGACCGCAGGGTCGCGACGGGTTTACCCCGTCGCGACCCTGCGGTCGCCGTCCTATCGGGGCTTGTCCCTGCCTTTAGACCCATTCAGGCTCCTGCCCTCGGACCAATTTCAAATATGACCATCACATTGCCTCAAGATATTCCCCAATTTGTAACCCCGCAACGTCTTATATTATGTAAGCCTATATACATTGTCGCAAATATGCTTCTCCAGATATGAGTGGAGAGGAAGAAGTGAGAAGAAACCGATAGGTACCAAATCCTTGACAAACGTCATACCCGCTGATATGGAAAGCGAATTTTGTCGGGTTTACATGGAACCTTTCTAGGGCTTCAAACGTATATAAGGTAGATGAATCATATGGACAACCTCTTCTATACAGAGGCGGTATCAGCGACACATTTTGTGAACTATTTCACATAGAAAAAGTCTACTAGAGAACAACATCTGCGTCCTTTTCCGTTTATACTGAGAAGGGAAAGAATAAGTCGATGAAGGGAAAGGGGGAACCGAAAGAAAACTAGTCGGTCTATATTTGAAAAACACAAAGGGCCTGGCGTTTATCTTAGTAAAAGCATATACTGAGAATAGAATGGAGGTTCTTTGCCACGACAGGCGGGAAGGTGCAGCGGTGGAAGTCGGCCAATAGTAGCCGCAAGGCGGAAGGATTAAACACATGAATACACGACCCTTAGAAATAATTACAGACACTGAACACATTGGACCCATAGAGACAGACACTGATATACTGCAAGAACTCGGTTTTTCTGAAGATGAAGCTATTTCGTTGCTCTGGTTACAGCAGTGGTATCAGCACGGTGGTAGCGATCGCGTAGAGGTCCTACGTCACCTAGAGTTTCTGAAAATCCTGGTTGGGAACGGGAGCATTGATAGATAGAAAGAACAATAACGAGAAGAGCGTTAATTGCTATTGCGTCACCCCTTATAAAAAAAGAGAGTCCAGCATGTAATGTTATTCATTACATGCTGGACTCTCTTTTCACTCTGCTAGGAAGAACCTGATGCAAAAACAGTTGATGAAATACTTGCTATACCGGTTTTATTCCATAAGAATGGATCACGTCAGGGGTTGAGAGACGCAACAGTTTTTCTCCCTTTCTTCGACCCATGGTAGGATACTGCAATTTTTTCAAACCCAACCCCTACTATTTTCGTACATAGAGCAGGTACACCTACAAGTATTTTTCAGCTAGCCTACGGCTGGCCGGAAAAACAGCGAACGGTAATACGATATACACTAAAGGACTTCTATGCGTATTATTCTCTATCTTGGCAAGGGCGGCGTCGGCAAAACAACGGTGTCGGCTGCGACGGCGGTTCGCTCCGCACAACAAGGAAAACGGACACTGGTCGTCAGTACGGATCTAGCCCACAGTCTCGCCGATTGCCTGCAAGCAAACCTCACCTCCTCACCCATCGAACTCATAGACAATTTATGGGCGCAAGAGGTTAACGTTTTGGATGAGATGCGTCGCGGTTGGGGAAAGTTGCAAGAATCGGTGACCAAATCTTTGCGTAAACAGGGCATCGATTCAGTCATGGCGGAAGAACTCGCCTTGATACCAGGAATGGACGAAATCGTCAGTCTTATAAATATTTACCGCAATGCGCGTGAAAATAATTTTGAAACGGTCATTATTGACGCAGCCCCTACTGGTGAAACGGTACGCCTGCTGAGTATGCCAGACACATTTCAATGGTATGCGAGCCGTGTAATGAAGCTCAAGGGTGGAGCGTTAAATCTGGCACGCCCTCTTCTCAAGGCTGTCCTGCCAGCAACAGAAATTCTGGACGCTATTCAATCGCTGAGCGAACGCGTCAAAGCGCTGCGCGAAGTCTTGAGCAATCCTGAGATCAGTTCGTATCGTCCGGTGGTCAATCCTGAACGGATGGTACTGAAAGAGGCACTTCGCGCTGAGACATACCTGGCGCTCTTCGGCTACCCAATTGACGGTGTCGTATGTAATCGCGTTATTCCAGCGGGAGATTACCAGGATGCATTTATGCAGGATATCTATCGAAATCAGGAAAAGTTACGGAAACGCATTCACCAGACATTCGCCCCACTTCCCATCTGGGAAGCCCCATACCGCTCATACGAGATCCTGGGGATAAAACAACTTGACCAGTTAGCCACAACCATCTTTGGCGACCAGGACCCCACGCAGGTCTTTTATCGTGGTGCCATCCAGGAGATCATTCAGAATGGTGAGATATACATCCTGCGTCTCCCACTCCCCCACGTCGAAATGGACAAGGTCGTCATGACCAAAAAGGGTGACGAGATGATTATCGAGATCGGCAACTTCAAACGCGATATTACCCTGCCATCAATGCTGGCCCACCATGAAGCGATCGTTGCTAAATTTGTGAATAAAGCTCTGGAAATCCATTTCGCGCTCCCTGCTGAGCGGACTGATCAATCTGCGTAAACATCGAAGTGTGCGCGGGCATCACGGGGGGCTTGCCCCCGCCCACTTCTCAAGATATCTTGTTCTCAACAAAAATCTTTAAACACATTGGTATTGCAACCGGTTTTAGAAAACATGGTCAAATGTGGACAAATATGGCCTTTTATTCCACCTCTTGAGAGTCTCTAGAAACCTGGGAGCAGATGCTGGACATCGAACCTTCCATCCAGCGTCCGCTCTCTTGGTGGCTTTA
>VBJK01000008.1 GCA_005879655.1 Chloroflexota bacterium
TACAAGACAGGAGATCTTGTGCGCTACCTGTCTGATGGCACCATTGAGTTTCTGGGGCGCATCGATCACCAGGTCAAGGTCCGGGGCTATCGGATCGAACTGGGAGAGGTTGAGGCTATTCTGCTCAGGCATGAGGCGATCCAGGCAGCTGTAGTACTGGCTCGTGAGGATAGTACCGTGGGCAAGTACCTGGTAGCCTATGTGGTGGGGAACGTGTCAAAGAGCTTGGCAATTGATGAGTTGCGCAGATATCTGCAAGAGAAATTGCCTGACTATATGGTGCCAGCGTTCTTTGTCCCTTTGGATGCGTTACCGCTGACACCTCATGGGAAAGTAGATCGTCATGCACTGCCTATGCCAGAGCAAAGGGGAGAAGAGGCCGTAGATGCGCAATTTATTGCGCCAGGGACACAAACCCCGATTGAGGAGATCGTTCTAGGGCTTTACTGCGAGATCCTGGGAGTAGGGCAGATCAGTATTCACGAGAGCTTTTTTGATCTGGGTGGTCACTCACTGTTAGCTACGCAGGTAATCTCGCGTATCCGAGCGGCAATAGGTGTAGAACTCTCTGTGCGTAGCCTGTTTGAAACGCCTTCAGTAGCTGGCTTAGCCAGAGAGATTGCCCGGCATCTGTGCGGTGGAGAAGAAAGAACCATCCCACCGCTCGTGCCAGTGTTGCGAGAGCAAGACTTGCCGCTTTCCTTTGCGCAACAACGTCTGTGGGTCCAGGAACAACTCGTATCAGATCGCTCGGCGTATGTGTCACCTGTGGTGGTGAGGCTGCATGGACCATTACATGTAGCCGTCCTTGAGCAGTGTTTGCAAGCAATGGTACGCCGCCATGAGAGTTTGCGGACCACATTTGTCGCTCACTCAGGCCAACCCATCCAGGTCATCCACACAGACCTGTATATACCATTGACAGTGATTGATCTGCAAATGGCAGATGAAAAGGAACGAGCGCGAGAGGTCTTTCATCTGCTCAGTATAAGTCTGCATCAACCTTTTGCTTTGAGCCAGGGACCTCTGCTACGCATAGGTTTATTCCGTTTGCAAGAGCAAGAACATATATTTTGTATGATGGTCCACCATATTGTATTTGATGGCTGGTCAATGAGCATCTTCTTACACGAATTATCGCTCCTTTATAGAGCCTTTCTCCAAAGGAGACCATCCCCTCTTCCCCCGCTGACTCTTCAGTATGCCGATGTTGCGCTCTGGCAACGGGATTGGTTAAAGGGTGAGGTCTTAGATAGGCTCATCAACTACTGGTCGATGCAATTGGCTGGCGCTGTCCCTTTGCAGATGCCAACGGATCGACCGCGAGGCGCAATCGTACAAGATCGTGGCGCACTGTACCCGCTGATGTTCTCTGCTCCACTGGGGCAGGAGCTTCTTGCTCTGAGCCGAGAGGTTGGGGTGACACTGTTTATGACCTTGCTCACCGCCTTCAATATCTTGCTCTATCGCTGGACGAGACAGCAAGATATCGTTGTTGGCACAGATATTGCGAACCGCACACAAGCCTCAACAGAGCAAATGATCGGCTTCTTTGTGAACCTGCTGCCGTTGCGTATACGGCTCAGTGCACAAGCAACGTTCCGTGAAATAGTCAGGCAGGTATGTGCAACGGTGCTAGATGCTTACGCTCATCAGGATCTGCCCTTTGATAAGTTGGTCGAGGCCCTGCAATTAGAGAGAAAACCTGGTCAGATCCCTCTCATCAATGTCTTGTTTGTATTGAATAATATGCCTCAACCATCCCTCACATTGCCCAACGTGGCCATAAGTCCAGTAGATATCGAGGTCCAGACGGCCAAATTTGATGTGGCGCTGTTTCTCATGGAAAGAGGCGAGGAGTTTGTGGGATATGTGAACTATCGTACAGAGCTGTTTGATGCTGAGAGTATAGCCGCTCTCGTTCGTCATTTTGAGGTCTTGTTGCACAGTATTGTTGCCGCACCGGAGACTGCCGTAGAACTGCTCGAAATGCTTACTGCACAAGAGAAGGAGCAGGCATGCAACAGTGAAAGGGCACGAGAGCAGATAGAGCGTAGGGAGTTAAGACGCAGCAAGCGGCAGGTGATTCCGGTATCTGTTCGGCATTGAGGAAGCTTTTCAAGACCCTCCCGCCCAGTTGCAACGGAAAAACGATCCGACTCATCATTCTCTATCCAGCTATTATCTGGCTCTATGCTAGCCGCAAGCCAGAGGACGGCTACGGCTTCATTATCTATGGCTTAATTGTAGAGAGAAGGAAAGTGATGCAAACAACAGATTTACAAGGCGCTGCTCTCTCCTATCAGCAGGCCCGTCTCTGGTCATGGCAAAAAGAGTATTCCATCTATCGGACCCTTTGTGCCGTGGAAATACGAGCAGTATTGCAGAGGGATACATTGACAATGAAGGTGAGGCGCAGTATTGAGTGCCACGAGACGCTGCGTACGGCCTTTTATACGTTACCGGGTATGGATATTCCTGTGCAGGTGATTGGCGATGATACTCTCTGGTCCTGTATTGAAATCAATCTAGCATGTCTTTCCAATGATCTTCAGGATATACTCGTTCATAAGCTTTTTACCTCTTTGAAAAAACGTATAGATGATCTACAGTATGGTCCATTATTCCATATAGTGTTTGTAGTTTTGGCTGAAGATAGACAAGTCTTGTTGGTGAGTCTTCCCGCGCTCTGTGCAGATAGCTACAGTCTCAGACTATTTATTGATGAGATAAGAGCAGCGTCAACCGAGGGGAGGCTGGCGGAAGATGTTCTCCAATACGCCGATGTATCGGCCTGGCAAGAACAGCTCTTGCTCAAGGATGAGGCAAGACGAGAGAGCCAGTACTGGCGCAAGATAGATCTGTCGCAACTCAGCACTATGCGCATGCCTTTTGTAAGCTCCCCCGTCCCTCTGGGAAGGGGAGAAGAGGCTGATTTGAACCATACTGGAGCATCCTCTGCATTTGCCCCACAGATGGTGAAAATCCCATGCCAGGAGGGCATAGCCGAACAGATAGGATTATTAGCGAAGCAGTATGCAGTCTCGACCTCTTCATGGTTGCTGGCCTGCTGGCAAGTGCTCCTGTGGCGTCTCTCAGATGAAGCGACGTTTCTGGTTGGGGTGGCCTGTGATGGACGGAACTATGAAGAACTGACGAATGCATTGGGACTCTACATGCGTTTTGTCCCCGTTCAGGCTCATCTTGAGCAAGATCGTCGCTTCGAGCAACTTCTTGTATCAGTCAATCATGCCCTTCAGCAAGCAAGTAAGCAGCAATTGTATTTTATATGGGGGAGATCATCCAACACAACACAAGAGCAGACAACACCTGGCTTTTTTCCTGTAAGTTTTGAGTACGATTGCTGGCCTGGTAGCCTTGACGCTAGCAATTGGACATTGTTGGAACGTTGGAGCTGTAGCGAACCATTTATCCTGAAATTGAGCGCCCTGCACATAGGGGCGCAGTTACAGCTTGAGTTACACTATGACCCGCAGTATCTCACAGTAGAGCAAGTAGGTCGTTTGGCAGACATGTTGCAGACACTTCTGCCCCTGGCTCTACTGACAACGGATGTACTGGACCGCCTGTTAGCGCATTGCCATGCTCCTACTCGTCCATTGCCTACCGTAGCTCTGCATCGGCTCTTTGAGGAACAGGCACGGCTGCACCCAACACATTTAGCAGTGATCAGTAGTCATGAGCAACTGACATATCGGCAGTTGAATGAGCGAGCCAATCGGCTGGCGCGGGTATTACGAAGTAGAGGAGTTGCACCAAATGTCGTGGTAGGTCTATGTATGGGGCGCGGCGCGCAGATGCTTGTAAGCTCGCTCGCCATCCTCAAAGCTGGAGGAGCATATCTACCCCTGGATACGCAAGGCCCCCTTGCGAGGGGAGTCTCTCAATTGCAGCAGAGCCAAACGGTCCTGCTCTTGACGGAGAGAGGTCTCCTGGAGGAGTTGCCTACATGGTCAGGAAGGTTGCTCTATCTGGAAGAGCTAGAGCAGGAGATGGCTCTGGCATCGGCAGAAGACGTGTCTGATGCTTGTAAACCTGAAGACATAGCATACGTGATCTACACATCTGGCTCTACAGGAATGCCCAAAGGGGTCATGATCCAACACAGCAGT
>VBJK01000009.1 GCA_005879655.1 Chloroflexota bacterium
TCAAGCGCGTCCGTCTCCTAGAAGCCAAACTTCGTTACGTCGCTCGGCTCTGCGGACGCAAAGCCCGCTTTCAGCAGAGCCTGTTATACTCCCCCTGTTGTGGTCAAGTCCCGAACTCGGAACCTACGGCCACAATGCTTGCACTTAGCGGTCCCGTCGGTATATAGGCTGGCAGCGAGCATGACGCCAGCAGCAACGTAGCCCACAGGGCGAGCGATAAATCTTCCAGCAGCGAGAGCCAATAGCCCAGCAACTGTAGTAGCGGGGGCGCCCTTCAAGAACTTCTCGACCCTGTCTTCAAAGTCTTCTGGAATTTCCAATCTGTTCTCGGTGCCGCAATGTGGGCATTCCCAGTGCTCTACTATCATTGTATTGGCCCTCCGCTTTCTTTGTGTGCGTGTTATATAATTACGCTCTGGCAAAGCACCTAAGCACCCAGAAGTAGTCGGGCGCCGCGACGACTAACCGATCCGCTCAGCCTGCAAGCCCCAGCGCCATCACCAAGAATCAGGGCCTCAGGGCCAGGCTCGCATAACCCAGCGATTTGTTGGGAGTCATAGCCGCGCCGCCGCGTCCCGCGCTTTTGGGCCGCTCCCTCGCGCAGCAGAGCCGTCCCCTACTCCGACACCTCCAACTGGTCATAGTCGGTGGGGATCCCTTCCATCTCCGGGCCCTTGGCCTCCCGGTCTCGTAGCTTCCCTCCCCTGCCGCCTCGCGCCCTTCGTCACCGGTGCTGAGACGACCTCGCCGCGGCGGCTCAGGAGAAGATGGAATTATCCAACCGGCTGGCACCCTTTCCTCCACCTAAAAATGTTAAACGATAACCAACTCCTCCTCTTCATCCCACTCGATCCGCCCGTCCCTCTTCTGAGCGTTGGACCAAAGGATCTCTCGAAACTCTCCCTGGGAGTCTCGATTCAGCATCTCGAAGCGCCCGAGGCCCAGCCATTCGCTCACGAGTCGCTCTACTTCCTCGTCTCCATCCGAAGGTACGGACCATCTCGTGAAAAACCGTTCCACTCGATATCCGACACCTAACGAGGATAGCTGCTCGCGCACACCGTCAACCTCCAGTCTGCCCACGGAATACTCCGTATCAAGGCTCCTCTTGAGCCGACCGAGAAGGCTACCAGTGGCGTTCGATGCGACCAATAATCGCCCCCCCGATTTTCGAAGCGCTAGAAGCCTTAGTATCGCGTCGCCACCCTCGATGCCGAAGATGCTATGGATTGCGAGGACCACGTCAAATTGTCGTTCTGAGGTATACGCCTCAAATCGCCCCGCAAAAATCTGAGCCGAAAGTTCCCCAGAGGCCACCTTCCTACGGATATCTTCTACAAACACAGGCGATTGTTCGACTACCTCCACCTCGACGGGAACTCCCCATCTTTCAATCTCCCGGCATATCGTCGCGGTTCGCTTTCCGTCGCCGCATCCAACATCCAATAGAGCCGCCCTCGGTCGTCCTTCAACCACCTTGCGCACGGCCCTTTCAAGAATCTCATGTACTAGGGTATCTCTGTCGCCGTAGAGCATTCGCTGGAATCTCTGATAGCTGCGAGCTCCGCGCTCAGTGCTTAGAAACCTTCGGTACTCGGATCTTGCCGACAGGGTCAGAACCTCCTCCATTCGCTGCATCCTTTTCATAGCTACTCCACAAGGAACCACCTCCGAAATTCCCAGAAGGCGGAGACTCCCCAGTCCGGCTCGTCCGAACGACGGGAAGGCCCTATGTTTCCTCTCAAAGGTATTCCTCATATTTATATCCATTCTCAACTCAGAGCCGAGCCACGAGTCGCCGCAATGGATCCTCAAGCAGCGATACGAGTCCGTTAAGTCCCAAGGCCATTATCACAAGCAGGGTGATGCCTGTCAAGACCCGAGAAATGTCGAACAGGCCGCCAGCAACAAGTATAAGATGCCCCAGCCCAGCAGACGACGAAATGAACTCGCCAAGAAACGCGCCAAGAATAGCAAACCCGACATTGAGCTTAAAGGCGGAGATAACCCATACCGCAGCCGCCGGTACAATCACCTTCCGAAATGTCTGGCCTTTAGTGGCTTGGAAGGAGCGCATCAATAGCAAATAATCGCTACTCACCTCTGAGGCACCCGTGTACGCTTGGAGAAGCGCAACAAAAATTGTCGAGATCGCTGCGGTGGCTACTTTCGACACAAGCCCCGTCCCAAACCATACGACAATAAGCGGTGCAAAAGCAAATACTGGAGCTGACCCAAGAGCAATAATATAGGGGCGAAAAAGGGCGAACGCAATACGTGAATACCAGAGTCCTAACCCCAGGGCCGCACCCAATACACTACCAAGGCCAAAACCGAGAATAGTCTCTAGAAGAGTCACAGCAAAATCCTTAAGGAGAGATCCATCTGCTATACCAGTAGTGAGGTAAAAGAGTATTCTACTGGGCCGACCAAAGAAGAAGCTCGCGCCCTCCGATACCCTAACAAACGCTTCCCATAGGACCAAGAACAAAATGAATGGTACCAACTGAATAACTCTGAATGCAAGGGCTTTAGCGCGCGCCGTCATATCTTAACTTTCCCGCGACGTCCGCAAAATAGTCGCGAAATCCTGGGACCTTCCTGGCCTCCACAGGGTCTTTCTTCCATAGGCCCAGATCGATCTTGATGATACTCTTGATTCGCATCGGGCGATCCGATACTATAAGGATGTAGTCTGATAAGGCTATAGCATCCTCGATGTCGTGGGTGACCATCAAGATAGTTGCGGCCGTTTTTTCCTGATACGCCAATAACTCCCGTTGTACCTTGATCTTTGCGTGAAAATCTAGGCTTGTGAACGGTTCATCAAGGAGCAACGTCTGCGGGTCGATCATGAGCGTTCGGATCAAAGCAACGCGTTGCCTCATCCCTCCAGATGCAGCCGCAGGGTACTGCGCCTCCTGCAAGTCCAGGCCGAAAAGATGAAAATAGCGCTGCACAACTCCCTGTCGAAACCTAACGTTTACTCCCCGGACCTCAGAGCCGAGGAGGGCATTCTCCTGAAGGGATCTCCAAGGCAGTAGAAGTGGGTCCTGCAGCATGAAGCCCACTGGAGGCCTAGGTGTCTCGACAATGCCGTGATCTGGTGGTTCCACCCCAGCGACAACCCGCAGGAGAGTACTCTTACCACAGCCAGTAGGTCCCACAAGCGCAGCGACTTCCCCCTGTTTAACCTCCAAGGAAAAGTCGAAAAAGACGGGGTCCCCGTTATAGCTTTTCGCTATCTCTTTTAGGTGGAGCATCGTCTGAAACCAGATCTCAAGCGCTCTATCGTCCCGTGAGATTTCCTTGTCTTACGGTTTTACTGGTATCTTGGCTGCTTGTTCCGCGAATCGATTGTCTACGACTCGCTCCAAGGGCGGGATTGCCTTGATATCACCCACCTTCAAACGGATGTCAAGCAATTTGCGCCAAGACTCTGGATCAACTCGCGCGTGAGCGGGTATACAGTGAGACTGCACGAGCCGATTGAGGGCCACCTCAATAAGAGCGGGATCTAGGTTCGGGAGTCGTTTTCTTGCAAT
>VBJK01000010.1 GCA_005879655.1 Chloroflexota bacterium
TTACGCAGGCGGTGAGACAGAGCCATTGTCGCAACCCGTCGAACATCTTGCTCAGTGACAAGCAGCCGCCCTTCAAGTGCAGCCAGCGCTGTTGCTGCCTTATAGATAGTCATGTCGGCTCGCAACCCTTCCACCTTGAGCTGAATGCAAAGATGGGCAATGAGTCCCAGGAGACTCTCAGGCACAACCACCTGTGGTAGCAAGCGACATGCCTGCTCTATCTGTGTACGTAGCATAGCTTCAGAGGGTTGCCAGCGTTCGTAAAAGGCCAGCGGATGAGCCTCAAAGGCCATACGCCTTTTCACAACTTCAACACGGAGCTGTGGGTCCGAGAGACCATGTACCTCTACTGACAGACCAAAGCGATCCAGCAATTGTGGACGCAGATCACCTTCCTCTGGATTCATCGTGCCGAAGAGCAAGAATTGCGCAGGATGCACAAAAGAGATACCCTCGCGCTCAACAACGTTCATGCCAGTCGTCGCTGCGTCGAGCAAAGCATCTACCAGATGGTCAGGTAGCAGATTGACCTCGTCGATATAGAGAAGGCCCCGGTGTGCTGCTGCCAGTAGGCCGGGTTCAAATTGGCGAATACCGTCCTTGATTGCCCGTTCCAGATCTAGCGTCCCTAGCACGCGATCTTCTGTTGCACCTAATGGCAACTCGACGAGACGTACCGGACGCTCCTCCGTGGGCAGGACGCCATCCCGTTCTAAACGTTGCGCACATGCTTGACACAGATGAGTTTCGCTCTCTGGATCACAGCCAAATGAACAGTGCTTGACTACAGTGATCGCAGGCAACAAGGCTTGCAACGCCCGTACTGCTGTCGATTTGGCTGTCCCTTTCTCACCTCTTACCAGAACACCTGCGATGTGAGGAGAGACGGCAGAAAGCAGCAGGGCTAACTTCATTTCATCTTGTCCAACAAGAGCGCTCAATGGATAGGGCGTGCGTTTCATGCAGCCTCCTCTCATTCTGCTTCAGGGAACCAGCGTGCTATTTCTGCGGCAGAGTCACTGCGACAGAACACGACGACCGTATCAAACCATCCTGTCTCAAGGCAAAGGGCCGTTACCCCTACTTTGCTCAGCAGGCGATCTGCTATTGTGCAAAATGCTCCCATCCAGTGGTTGGCATTGAGATAACGCCAATCGCAGCGTTCCTGCTGTTCTCCTAGTGCAAAATCACTTGACATGTTAGGTATTGTTAGCGTAGCATCCCCCATATCAGTAGGCGTGGGAGGCGACATGAGGTTTTCTCCATTCCTTCGATCCGTCTGAGAATACTGCAAGAGCGTCATGCGTAGGTAATGCGGACCTAGCTGAGGGTCTTCCTCCTCGCAATCCACCCGCCAGCGAATCCCAAAACGTTCTTGTAACGTCTGCATGCACCAGCCCGCGAACTCTTCCGCCCGGTGACTGTCCCAATCCCAGCGCAACGCCGCAGTGGCGGGATGCCCTGGTTGAGCTGTAAGCAGGTAAGGAGGCGGCGCATCAAGCTGTGCTCTACTCTTGCTGTGCCAGAAGGTCAGCGCTTCCGTAAATTCCTGCCTGCTGGTGATCCCAGCAGCTGTCACACACTCTCGTAGCGCATGCCAGCGGTCCTTCAAGTCAGCAGCCTGGCTCTTGTGGTGATGCTCATGCGTATGCCCATCTCCGTGAGCGTGATGAGGCGCATCATTGGCATGTGTATGCTCGCTGACCATGGTGCCTCGTAGCCCGTGTGAATGATCAGATACCTGTGGCGCTCTTACAAGAAACTCGCGCCCAAATAAAGGGATACGATACTGGCACAGATCGCATGTCATGGTTGCCTTGCCATGTCGTGTCTCTTCGACCATGCGTTGCGCCAGCATATCCAACCTGCTATCCTGCCCGAAGTGGGGAGCAACACGAAATTCACACTCAGGATGCGTAGCCGCCGCCTCTGCGACCAGTGTAGAGATGCGCTGCGTCAAGATGCCAGTATACAAATAATATGGAACGACCAGAATGCGCTGCGGATGATATTTGAAGCAGCGCTCTAATCCTTCAGAAAGATTTGGCCGGACAACGCCAGAAAAGGCCACCTCTATTGTGCTATATTTGCGTCCTTCCCATAACAGGCGTGCGACGCGGTAGACATCGGCATTGGCTTGCGGATCGCTGCTACCGCGTTGCACGAGCAGCACGGCTGTTTCGCGTGAACCAATGCCATGATCCGGGTCAATATCAGCCAGTCTCTCTGCCAGAAGCGCCAGGATTTCCGGCTGAACATTAATTGGACTACCATAACGTATGGCTACCTGATAGTGCTCTCGTGCCCATTGGATAGCCGTGGGCACATCATTTTTGACATGTCCAGCCCCCAATAAAAACCATGGCACCGCCACAATACTTTTTGCTCCCGCCGTTATCGCCTTATCAATAGCCGAGACAATTGGTGGATCAGCAAGTTCGAGAAAGCCTGGATAAACTGGACAAGCCAGACGTGCTGAGAGACGTGCTGCAAACGTTAAAAACTCGCTTGCCCCTTCAGCGTCACGGGAACCGTGCCCCATCAGCACTATTGCCTCATCGGAAGCCATGGGCAGAGATCTCAACGCGTTGATAGCCCCTGATGGCAACTCATAAGATGTCATGTCATACCCCTTCCTGTCAGAAATGGCTGGTACATATTAGGAAATGGGAAAACTTGGCGATACCCCAAACCCTTTCAAGTAGAGGTTTTTTTAATGCGCCCCCGAAGGGGGCGAGAAGAGAGGGGGGAAGATCAGGGGACACCCCTGAAACCCCGCCAGGGGCCGCGCCCCTGGACCCCACCAAGAGGCTACCGCCCCCTGATCCCCGCATGATGAACCTCCTATGGCTCATAGCCACGCGGGGTAATCATGCGCCCCAGCCGGACCCGCGTGCCTGCATTCCCAATGACGACCGTCGTAAACATGTCTACTTCATGTTCAAGAAGATGCTCCAGAGTCGTAAGTCGAACCTTTTGCCCCTCACGATAAGCGTTGCGCACCAGCCCCGCAGGAGTTGTTCCAGCTCGATGTTCCAAAAGCAAGCGCTGAGCCTCACCCAACTGCCATTGACGCCTGCGGCTACTGGGATTGTAGAGCACGACCACAAAATCCGCTTCAGCTACTGCCGAAATGCGCTGGGCAATCGTCGGCCAGGGAGTGAGCAGATCACTCAAGCTGACCACCGCAAAATCGTGCATCAAAGGTGCTCCTAGCAGGGCCGCTGCGGCATTGAGTGCAGAGATACCTGGAACGACCTCGACATATGGCTCTGCTCTCTGGTCAGACGAACTGCTCATCTCTGAAAAGATGTCGAGCACTAATCCGGCCATGCCATAAATCCCCGCGTCTCCGCTGGAGACAATACATACCTTACGCCCTGCACGAGCCGATTGGACAGCGAGCCTTGCACGCTCTTTCTCATGTGTCAGTTCCGAGGCATGGATCTGTTTGTCGCTGAGCAGATCTTGTATCTGTGCAAGATAGAGCCGATACCCGATTACCAGTTCAGCTTCCCGTATCACCTGTACGACACGAGGAGCC
>VBJK01000011.1:0-3290 GCA_005879655.1 Chloroflexota bacterium
CTTCATTGCCCTTGCAGCGGTTCCCAGAGCTCAACCTTGTTGCCCTCTGGATCCATGACCCATCCGAATTTCCCGTACTCCGAGTCGTCGGTCTTCTCGAGCACATCGCAACCTTCCTCGCGCAGTGCTTTGAGAAGTGCTGCCAGATCTTCGACGCGATAGTTGACCATGAAGGTCGACTTGCTCGGAGCGAAGTGCTTGCCGTCCGCTGGACCGATCGACCAGGCCGTAGTTCCCTTGGTCGGGTTGCCTTCGGAGTCAGTCCAGTCGAAGGCTGCTCCACCCCAGGGCTGAACGTCGATCCCGAGGTGCTTCTTGTACCAATCGCATAGCGCCTTGGGATCCTTGGCGCTCATGAAAATGCCGCCGATACCTGTGACTCTTCGCATTCGGACCTCCGATGTTGGTTGAAGCCTGCAAGGGTAGCACACTTCCGACGTCGCCGAGTAGGCCAGGGGCCCTTACGGGCCCCCAGCCCCTCTAAGAACCGTACGTGCGAGTTTCCCCGCATACGGCTCAAGCCTTTCTTTAGGCCGATTGCTCGACCCGGCTGTTGGGTTGTCCGGGTTGACTCGTTCCATGGCCGCAAGTGGTTTCTTACGAGTTCGGAGCCAGAGCCTGCCCTGACGCTTCCGCAGCCAGCGCTGGTAGAAGTACTCGTCGTAGGCAGGATCGAACTCCCTGGCTGCGGCTCGTATCTTAACATGCCTGCGAATCGGCATGCTACTTGCTCGAAACAGGTCCAGAGACCCCCAGGTCCCGTCCCGGTTTCGAGTGGGCGCCGTGAAGGTCCACCGCCGCGTTGGCTCGATGCGGAAGTATTTCTGTCGCACCCAGCCTTTCCCTTTGGTGGGATGCCTTCTCTTCGCCCACTGCCATAGAGCTTCGAAGATACACTTATCTACATGTCGAAAGGCACGACTGGAGACCAGGTGTCTCTGGCTGTTCGCCCAGCCCCGCAATCGGCGGTTGAGCTGGAGAATCAGGTCGAGCGCCGTGGCCGCCTTCTGGGTTCGGATCACTCCCCGGAGATCCCGCAGCAGGCCAAGGACGTTGTCCTTGGACGGCCTGATCAGGAGCTTGCGTCCGTACTTCCGGACGTTGGCTCCGAGAAAGTCGAATCCAGCCTCGATTTGCGTGATCCTCGTCTTCTCCTTCGAGAGATTCAGGCCACGCTCCGCGAGGAAGGCTGCTACCACAGGCAGGACTTTCTCTTCCAACTGCTCTCGCGAGCGGCCGGTGATGATAAAGTCGTCTGCGTAGCGCACCACGTTGATCTTCGGGCGGAGATTCCCCTGACGCCGGGAATCCACCTGCAAGGCCACCGTTTCCAGGTCATCCAAGGCTAGGTTCGCTAGAACCGGGGAGATGATC
Organism: Chloroflexota bacterium; assembly: GCA_005879655.1. The sequence goes on from VBJK01000011.1 coordinate 1,375, forward strand.
CCTCCCTGGGGCGTACCTTCCTCGGTCGGATAGAGGGACGTGCCTTCCATGTAGCCGGCCTTCAGCCATTTCTGTAGGATGCCGCGGTCCATTCGGACGTTGGTCAGCAACCAGGAATGGCTGATCCGATCGAAGCAGGATTCGATATCTCCTTCGAGGATCCACTGGGGGGAGTCCTCTTTGGCCAGCGCGCAGTAGCACTGGCCCAAGGCATCGGCAACCGAACGCCGCGGGCGAAAGCCATAGGAGTTCAGGTCAGCCTGGGTTTCCGCCACCGGGAGCAACGCCAGCAGGTGAAGCGCCTGCATGGCCCGATCCTTCATCGTGGGGATTCCCAGAGGCCGACGCTTGCCGTTCCTCTTGGGGATGTAGATCCTGCGCAGAGGGAGAGGCTTGTAGCCAATTCTCCTCAGCGACCGGGAGGCCTGCATCTTCTGCCGAGGCGTTTTCCAGATGACCTTGTCAACGCCCGGCGTTCGTTTCCCTTGATTAGAGACAACCCTTCGCACCGCCCAGACCTTTGCCGGCCATGAGCGGGTGAGGAGCCGCTGGAGAAAGTGAACCTTGCCCCAGCGCTTCTCGCGTACAGCCTTTGCGATACGCACCTGCAGCCGTCTGACCTTGCGGAAGATGGCGCGCCAGTCGATGGCGTTCCAGTTCTCTCGCCAAGCCGGGAGCGCACCGGCGTCAAGCGCCTCTCTTTGCTCTCTCCCTTTCCAAGACGGTTCCACACGCTCTCTCGCAACGAAAGACCTGTCGGACGTGGGCTCACTTTCGTGCCGGGTGACGTTCAAACCCGTATCCGCCCGATTACAGGACGGCTTTCGCTTCTTCCGACATCCCAAGCCCGCACCTCCATCAGTTCCCCTCACGGGTCGCCTTCCCTTGCGGGAGAAGATACGGGGTTACCACGTTCCGCTCCTGAAGTCTGCGCGGGGTTAGGTACCTGCTGTCGACCGGGAAGCGCTGTCGACCACGAGGTGGCACCGTTAAATCCACCTCCGGCTTCCGTGCCTTTTGGCTTAAGCTTGTCAGCCACTTTAGCTTATCCGCATTGACGATCGTTGCACAGGTTCACATGTGTTTACCATACCCGCTACCTAGCCATCGCCCGGCTTGTGGCTGCCAGGAGAGCGGGTTCCTCACGGTTCCCGCCCCGCACGCTTGCGCGTGCCTCTGTACATTGTCAGGGCCGCTCTTTATTCAGGCCCCTAGGTTCACCCGGTGGTACGGGTGGTTTCACCTCCTACGTCGAGAGAAACAACTTCATATTAAGAGCGACATCGTGTCGCAGTAACGCGATCAGGCCTCACCGGCAGACGACGCGCAGCGCGCGTTGGCTGTCCGGTGCAGGCCCCGTGTTAGGCGCTCGAATCGGGTTTAAAGATCGGCCTGCCCTTACGTTGGAAGAGAATTTTGGCATCCGACGGAAGAAGAACAATGCTCTTCTTGGAGTCGTCTCGAAAAACAAGGAAGGCGGCAGCAATCTCATCCTTCTCTCCCTTGGGTCTTTGCTCCGTTAAAGTTATTGCGTCGACTAAAGCTAAATAACCCTCGCGACTGGCGAGAATATCACGCGACACCATATCTTCGATTAAGAGCTGCATGTCAGTAGTTGTCGGCTTGAGTTTTCTTGCGGTATGTATAACCTGGATTCGGTGACGCCCCGTATGCGAATGCCTCATAGAGAACATGCGCAGCGCATCGTCTTCGTTGATGTCCAGGGTCGGCGAACCTACTAAGAGCGCTATGCCTGCGATAACCTCCTCGTCAAGATTCATAGTCCGCTTGCTGGCTCCAGGCGCCGGCGCAGGCTCTTTCTTCTGTTTCCTAAATATTGCCTTCAGAAATCTCATGAGTCGACTCCTGCAATGCTCACCTCGAGCGCCTAACGCCTTGGGGCCTAACCGCGCGGC
>VBJK01000011.1:3390-6019 GCA_005879655.1 Chloroflexota bacterium
AAGTCTGTGGTTGTGACGAAGACTCCTTGCGAAATCCCGAGGGGTTGTCGAAGCCCTTCCCTGAGACCATAAAGGCGAGTGACTTCGCTAAGGACCACACTGCGCATTGACTCCCCGAGTTGTTTCAATTCGAATACATAGCCGATTCGATGGCCTAGAATATCTCGGGTAAAACCAAGTATATCTACCTCTCCAATCTCCGTGCTTACACGCATCGCAACATCGTCAAATCCAAGATCTTTAAGAACGTCAGCAAACAAATCCTCAAAGAGGTGGCCAGGGAGTTTTCGTAGGGCTATTGGGTCTTGATCAACCAAATCAAAAGGCTTCCTATTTACAGTTGAAATCAGCCTGCGAGGCGCCTCACTCTCTTGCCTTATAGCCTGATTGATCTTCTCATCAAGGTGACTATCAGTGAAGCCCGGATGTCGGAGTTCCAGCAACGCTAGGGGTAAGGCAAGCATATCGCCGGTGGCTATGGCGGCTACGAGGCCCAGTGCCCCTGATACTAAGGGGGCGAGCGGGTGAGATCCTAAATCGCGGAGATCAATGGATAGAGAGCGAACCTCCGCTCTGGGGCCTGTCCGCCCCTCCACAAGCGGCACTTTTCGCCGAAATCTAGGATCGTTAACCATTAAAGGACCTTCTCGAAGCGGCTAACGCTGCGGGCCTCAGCGGCGGAACCCGCGCAGTATGCGGTTTCCGTCCGCTGGAGGCCTGTGTTAGGCGCAACGACCCGCTCATGCACCAGGGCCAGGATTGATAGTTTTTGGTATGGCGCTTGCCATTGAGCGTATGATAAGAGGTGCCGAAGCCCCAATATGAAATGCGACGACCTTAGTCAGAGGGGTGTTGGCCTCCTGATATATAAACGCCACTACTCCACCAAGGATCGGCCAAACTACAAATGGGAGCCAGTAAAGCCAATCCTTAAAATCGGGCCGCCGATCCTTGGACTGCGTCTGCACATCCATCAAGTTAAGAAGGTTAACGGCCATGCCGCCAATGGCTGCCAAGACCACAGAAGTAGAAAATATCTCAGGGTTGGTGACCATAAAAGCTCTCTCCTAATCAATCCGATTTTTCAATGCGCCTAAGATTTTGGCAAATATTGGAGCATGCTGCCGATGATGTTCTCGGGTGGTATACAAGATCTCACCGCTGGTAGAAGGAACTGAAGAACGGACAACTTTGTCCCTATTATTCGCAATAACTTCCAAAACTTTCCCAGGGTCTAGGTTTACCTCCTTTGCCACACCCGGCACTGTACGCCATTGATACTGTGGGTTTTCTAGCGCCTTGAGCACCACTTCATCCATCTCATCTTCAGCGGCCACTTCAGCCATAGCTTGCCTCCTTGACGGTTTAAAGAACGAGGGCGGAACTGAGGCTACCAACCCTCCGAGAGAGACAGACGGACGCCCCTCAAAGATTCCCAAGCGCCTAACGCCCTGGAAGCTAACCGGCGGCAACCGCGCTGTTTGCGGTTGGCGTCCGGTTGAGCGCTGGGGTTGGCCGCCCTACCGATACGTTGCGATATTTGTATGCAGCTTCTCCTCTGCAGCGGCTGCTCCAATTCTACCCCGAGCCCGCACTTGTGGCTAGTGCTAATACCTATCTTCGCGTCTCGCTTCTCAGCTTCGATCTACTGAGAAGAAATCGCCGTTTAGAATGTCAGCGCCAACTTCTCTGAGTGCTCTTGCGTACTCCCGGATCTGAAGCCACTGATTGGTCTGGAGTTCGAAAAACCATGGAAAAAGAGAATACATAAGGCCTCTTAGACATCCTGTGTCCCTATAGTCGCGAAGCGGGAAGTCCGGTTTCCGAATCGCAAGCAGGTTGAGAAGATTGTACATATTCTCTGGGTTATATTTCTTCGAAATCGGCTCCTTTCGGTCAAAGAACACGTCGGTCCAATGTCCATATCCACTTCCTCTGATCATGATTCTTGTCGTTGCATTCTCAAAGCGCATCACGAATTGGTCGAATGGATCTGTAGGCTCACTCGCGGGGAGCTCTACGAAGCCATAATCCAACAGGTAGTGAAACGCGTCACGGCATTCTTTTTTAAACTCATCCAAGCTAGGCGGCTTCATTCTGCGGCTCATCAGTTGCCCCCGGAGCAACCGCTGCTTGGCTAGGCACCACCAGAGCGGCCACGGTTCCCGTGAGCTTACTACGTTTTGACCAAAAGCCATGAAACTTTCTCAAGGCACAACCTTTCGATCAACCACAACAGAACTAGGACGGCCAACCTCTAGGTGACCTGTATCCGTCCCACCCCTAAAGCCTTCCCGACAGTCTCCGTGCCCGAGTCCTACTCCTGTTGGCGAAGATGTATGTCATTCATTCTATGGAACGGAACCATTATACGCTGTTCCTTATCCTCGTCAACGCCTGGGGCATTGTCGGGTTGGCCTAGATGTTGCCCGAATTCGCTCCACGCTTAGCCAGACAGTCCTCCAGGCGGCAATCTTGCTGCTGCAAAGCCAGTTTTACAGCGCTCGCTGTCGGCTAAACGGCGCGACAGGCGGGGAAGCGGAACGTTATCCGACAAGGGAGTGTCGGGTTGGCAGCTCATGGTTGAGGCAGAAAATGCAGATAAGTTCAGTATAATCAGTAGCTTATC
>VBJK01000012.1 GCA_005879655.1 Chloroflexota bacterium
TCAAATATCAAAGGACATGCACAGACAACATCGAGAATAGTATTGACTGTGAGTTTTGTGACCCTCTTCACAAAGTTGGGTTGAAGCGTGTCGAGAATGAGTCTGATTGAAAACATCTGAAATATCAATGAGAAAGAAAGGCTAAATACTGATCACGCTTGTCACTGAATGAATGAGTAATGGGAAACATGACCTGCAGCCCTGAGGCCGCTCCGGTTCGCCTGGCACTCTCGCCGGAGGGAGATCCCAATATCAGGCTCGGTGTCGTGCTCGTGGGGTAGGTGTTGAGGATGACTTGACCGAGATTGATGGGCCAGGCCGATGGAGTTGTCGAGAGAGTGAGAATAGTAAGGAAGTGTTGGAAGACTCGGAGAAGTATCGTTCGACTGCGTCGCTCTTCCATCTCCCCATTCGCATGATATCAGTCCGTGATATGCCTGCCTTTTCGGCGGAGTTAGCTGCTCCACGACGAAAGGAGTGACCGCTAAAGCCTCTCGGGTTGAAGCCCCCGAAGAGTAATGCTTGTGACATTCGCCGTAAAACCCAATTGCGATTGAATGGACCGTAAGAACGAGAGAATAGGGGTTCGCCGAGAGGTTTGGGATATCGTTGAAACAACAGATGTAACGCAGCAACAGGGCATGTGGAATCATGCGATGGGGATAGTGGAATGGTGACACCCTCACGAAAGGGGTCGGTTTTGGATGCAGGGAGTCGTAGCAGTACCCCGTCAGTAACAAATTGAACCGAGCCACGGGAGAGAAATTGAAGAGAGGAGTCGGGGTTCCACTGAGGCCAAGTGAACTCGCCGATGCGGAGAAAGGCTGCAAATGCCGTGCAGAAAGCGGCACGCAGATTGATGTCATCATGAACAGGACGAAATGTAGAAAGCATCGCGTGAAGGATCTCCTTCGTAATCTCCAAACGGATTCGCGCCGGTTTTGTGCCGTATTTGCGCAATGCACCCTTTAGCATCCGTAGTATTCGTTCATCGCGAAAAACAGCCGTGGAATAATTGTGATCAACATGATAACTGCGTAAGTGAGTGAGATAAGATTTTACCGTAGAAACCGAGGTTTCTTCCGCGGCAGTTGCAATGAATTGTGAGAGCGCTTCGAATTGAATCGGGAAAACTGGGTTGAATCCGTTCCGAGTTGCAAATTCGGTGAAGGTGGTTTGGCCGACACGATAGGTTCTACGAGTACTGGGAGCGAGGCTGTGCCAAAGAAGGTCTGCAGCTTTGCCCGTAATGCCGACATCGGTTTCCCAGTTTCGCGGCGTGGAAGAGATGTTACTTGAAACTGCGCAAACTTGTTAGCAATCTTGTGAATTTCAAAACGGGAGAGAGCGTCAGCAATCCAATTGTCCTTGGATGAAATCCATGTAGAGGAAACTTCGATATCGTAGAGAGCAGCTGTTAATAGAAGAAGTTGAAGTGGATCAATGGCTGAACCACGTACCGACTTTGAGTTGATTGCATTGACCACTACCGTGTTGTCGCACATTATAACAACAGAGTGACCAGTCCACAATTCCCCCCATTTCGCAAAAGCGAATAGCACAGCATATGCTTCCTTCCAATCGATGAGTTTTGTACGATGTTGACGAGATATGCGTGTGGAAAAGGCGTGATGATAATCCCACCAACCACCAATGCCCTTGACTCCACTGGCGTCAGTATGAATAATGATCTGAGGACGAATGGAGACGATCAGGCGAATGCCAGACCACTGAGGAAGAAGCGTCATCCACCATAATAGATCACGTCGAGCCGACGGGGACAGACGACGGATGGCATACGGATGAAGATGAGATAACCGATTGAGTAAATTGAAGAGATTGCGGAGAAAGGGGCGACCCAATGGAATGACTTTTGCGCAAAAGGAAAGGAACCCCAGCAGCCTTTCGAGGGTGCGATGAGTAACAGCATCCGTGTGAAGAAGACGCTCGACTCCCATAAGTGCACGATCGTGTTTATCCTTTGGTAATCTAGCTTCCATGAGGTTTGTGTCAAGCTGAATGCCTGTAAAATCGACAACATAACCGTCTTGGCGTTTGACAAGGTTTTCGGAAAGGCCGAGATATATTGCCAGGACGCCAAAGAACTCTGGATCTGGGTCTTGGATGAGTAGGAAATCATCAAGATAATGAACAACACTGCGATTGAATATCCATTCCAAAATCCAGTGCAACCCTTCGCCGAAGAGATTGAAGATAAATGGTGCAGTGCGCAGGCCGAATGGAAGGAAAATGTCCATATAAATCCTGTTCTCCCATTCGAATAAAAACAACCAGTAGTCGAGAGGACTGATGGGAATCATGCGGAAGGCGTCTCGCAGATCGCGTTTTCGTAAAATGCAATGACGTCCGTGTTTTTGAATTAGACAGATTGCGTCGTCTAATGTTTGATACATTAATGATCCATATGCTTCAGCAATGTTGTCGTTTACGGAGTGACCACTGGGATGAGATAAGTCGTGAATGCGACGCCAGCCAGTTCGGATCCCACTTGTGCGTTTTTCGACAGCACCAAGGGGACTGAGATAATAAAATTGAGGGAGACTATGAAGCTCTACAACGCGATTGGCGGCGACTTCGGAAGCAATATTTTGAGAAATTTCCATAGGAATGCGAAAGGCAGACGAATGATTGCAGCTGTGAACACGAACGTGAGGTCCCTCATATCCAACCCGAGCACCGTGTTGAATAATGCCAGCAAGAATATTCGGTAAATGTGAATCGGGGTAATGTTGAAGGAGAAGTTGCCAGTGTTCGGATACAAGGGTAGAAGGTACTTTGTAACCGAGCGAAGGTCCGAAGGTAGAGAAGTTGGGAGATGTGTTTGGTCGACACCCTGGGATTTGCATCGGAGAAGAAAGATGCACTGAGGTCGGTGTCGGGGGAGGTTTTGCAGACACGTGCGTTTCTGTATCAGGTGTAAACGTACGACGTACATTTGTTGTTGATACACTGGGGTCGGTGTCGGCGACGTAGGAGAATGAATCGCGCTCGGTTTGACTTATATCAGGGACTCGTGATTGTGTGAGTCTTGTAGAGGATAGTCAGCGTGAGGATTCGGTACAGAGGAGGACTGTATGATCTTTGCCACATTGAAGGCAAGCGTGTGTACGAGGACATGTTTTCCATGTGCAGCCTTTTTCTGAATTCCAGTTCTTGCAAACTACAGATTTTGAGGACGTGGGCGCAGATGAGGAAGCAGATGATCTTGATTTTGCGGGAGGAGGTAAAGCAGGAAGTTTTTCGCTAGATAGGTGGTCTGCAAACATTTGTAAATCCGTTTTGTACCATTCGTGAGGATCATTGGTAGATTGATACTTCGTGAAATGGGCGACGAAATAATTGACGATGGCAGACCACTTGTACTTTTTTGACCATACAAGTATTTGACGAACATAGAGAAAAATGGCTGGCCCGAAGCCCAAATTATCGACGTCGTAAAGATCGCGAATGACTGCGTAAAGTGTGAGGGCGTTGATGAGAGTAGCAGAATCGGTGTATACTTTTTCATAATTGACGGTGCTCTCGCTGATTGAAGTTTTCCCAGTTTCTGAGTTGATGACGACATTTGAAGTTGTTCCTGGATTGACTTGACCTTTCGGTCGTTCAAGGATAGGAAGCAACTTGATGAAATGTGTCACATCCAATGTGCGAGCGACCACATTGGTCATAACCGAGGACTCTACCCAAGACATAACAGATTGCAATGCTTCAGCGGGATTCATACCAGCAAAGGATCTAGTGAAGGCGTTTGCCGCAGGTGGGGAACGATTTTCCAGGGCGTTGGTGATTGTTGTCATGATTGAACTTTCGAGACCTTCAAAGCGTTCTTTAATTTCGTCGAGAGCATCGGAAAACCCTTCTTGAATGAGTTTGATATCGGCAATGTCTGCAGTGACTGAAGCATCGGAATGAGAAGATGTGAGCGAGACCTGTGAGGCTGCTGGGCTGACCGTACGACGAGCTGAGTGACGACCCTTCGGAAGGAGCGCTTGAGTTGCCGTTTTGATAGCCGCACTTGCTCGAGTACGAGGAGGTCTTTTATGAATTGCTTTCTCTGTTGTAGAGAGGCGGTGCTTCGTAGAACGGGTAGCTGACTTTGACGGCATCAAGGA
>VBJK01000165.1:0-21618 GCA_005879655.1 Chloroflexota bacterium
AAAAATAACAGATAATCAATAATAGTTTCCCTCGCCCTGCGGCGGGGGAGCCGCTTGTTTGAGCTGTATTGACCTAATACATTTCAACTTGACTCATGAGGATTTGGTGTGTATACTTTCCCTCTGGGGAGGCCATGGGAGCTAATGTCCTTTCTCAACCCGTTGGGGATTGAATGAAACGCGACCAATTTCTCCCCTGGCCTCCTGCATGGCTCGCTCCACGTTGATAGCATGACGTTCCGACTCAATCCATGCGGCAGCGGGACCTAGATCATTGAGCAGGTATGTCAATACCTCGTCTAGTGGGATATGTTCCTGCACAGCCTGCCTTCCTAGGCGTTGAACAGTCGTCAAATAGTCGCGCAACACTAGTAGGTCCGCTAGCGTGCCGATAGGGCCATGTCCGGGCACCACTACGGCTGGTTCAAGTGCAATCAAGGTATCGAGTGCCTCTAGCCAGCCAGAAATGAGGCCATGAACCGCAAGCGGCGTTACCCCAATAAAGCAGAGATCGCCAGCCAGCAGCACGCGCGATCTAGCGAACCAGATACAGGCGTCAGCGATCGTGTGAGCAGAGGAGAATACGCACAACTCGCCCCCTTGCGGTGGCACGAGCAGGTCAAGCTGCGGCTCAGGTAGTGCCAGACGCAGACTGGCAAAGCGGCCACGAAACTTTGGCATCAAGCGGTCATATCGCTCGTGTGGTAGCCCCAATTGTTGCATGGCCTGCACCGATTGAGGGTGGGCGACGAGGTATGCGCTCGTAAAGAGCGCATTACCTCCCATATGGTCGATATGATGATGTGTATTTAGCACAGTTTCAACCCGTGCTCCTCGATGTACAATCTCCTGTAACATGCCTTGGGCCATCTCTGGAAAGGTCATTGAGTCAACGACGAAGGCACGCTTTCCTTCAATGATAAAAGAGGCGTTAGAAACACCCATCTCCCCTTGCCCATGCACAACCGTCACAATGCCATCAGCAACCTCACAAACGCGCTGCGTTGGCCAAAGATTAGACATTGATTACTCTCTTGTCTTGTTCAGCATGGATGACCAGTTGGATCAGATCTCCTATAGTCAGGGTATGGCGTAGCTTACTGTTAGCAAGTGCAACGCCGAAAGCCTTCTCCATCTTGATGGCTAATTCAACACGTTCCAGGGAATCGATGGCAAGGTCATCTTCCAGATTGGTCTCTGGGGAAAGTGCATCTTCTATGCCTGTATGCTCTTTGACAAGTGCCATAATGTGTGATGTGATAGTCTCTTGTATCATATACTGTTCCTTCTTTTATTCAGAATAGATGATGTTCTCATGTGTAACGCGAGTACCAAATTTTAAAGGGCCTTACGTACGATATGCTCAAGACCAACGTTCTACCACCAGGGCTGCATTAGTACCTCCCATGCCGCGCGCGTTGATCAGGCAAGTGTCAAGACGCTCAACGGACCGTGGTGTGCGTGGCACGTAGTCTAGATCGCATCCTGGTGCGGGCTGATCGAGATGCAGGGTAGCAGGAATAACGCGTTGCTGCATCGCAAGCATTGCAATGGCCATATCAACAGGTGTTGCCGCCCCGAACAGATTGCCAAAAGCGGACTTTGGCGTACTCACGGGTACTCTATTTGCGGCGTCACGCAGAGCGAGTCGGATGGCTCTCGTCTCCGAAATATCTTCTGTCGGAATGGCTGAACCAGCTGCGAACACACAATCGATGTCATCTGGCTGCTTGTGCGCGCGTGTGAGTGCTTGTGTCATTGCCGCTGCATAGCGTTGCCCATCAGGAGCTGGCTGAACCGTGCTATAGCCATCGTATGTTGCCGCCCAACCAGCAAGTTTGGCAAGGATTGGTGCTTCACGTGCCAGCGCATGCTCTGCCCGTTCGAGCACGAAAAAGGCTGCACCTTCCGCGCATACCAGGCCGTCATGGGTAGCATCAAACGGTCGATAGGCCGTTGGTGAACCAGAAACGGCTTGCTGCGACATCAGGCCAGAGGTTTCATAGCACAGTGCCGCATACGGTGAGAAGGGAGCTTCTGTTCCTCCCACGAGCATAATATCGGCTCGCCCGCGCTGGAGGCAGTCTGCGGCATGGATGATGGCCATCGCCCCACTGGCCCGGTCGGCCAGAAAGGTACGTCCAATGCCTTTAATGCCAAATTGTATCGACACATTGCCCTGTACTGCGGCAGGAAACCAGGCCGTAGCCATGTAAGGACTCACTTCGCGGGGGCCGGACTGCCATAAATTGCGCAGCTCCCGCTCGGCAAATTCCCAGCCTCCCAGGTTGTTGCCGACACAAATACCTACGCGGTCTTCCCCATGTCCCAACTCCATCCACAGCGGCTTTTTTCCATCCACTAACAGATCTGCATCCAGTAAAGCAAGCTGTGAAGCGATCAGCGCAAAGGTCGAAAAGCGATCAATCTTGCGTACCGTGCGTGGACTGAGATAGCTATTGGGATTGAAATCCTTCAATTGACCACCAACGCGGCAGCGAATATGTGATGTATCAAATGTGGTCAGTGGTTTTATGGCTGTCTCTCCTGCTAGCAGCTTGTTCCACAGGATATCTGGACCAATGCCATAGGGAGAAATAATCCCCATGCCTGTCACCACTATGCTGGAACTCGTTATGCTCTCCGTCATTGTACCTCCAACGGATAAGCTCCGAGCACCATGGCTGCATGTAAGCCGGAAAAACCACTAGCCGTCGTCAGTAGGCGGCGCATACGATGAGGACGGCTATGATATGGCACATAATCCAGATCGCAACGAGGATCAGGATTATCAAGGTTGATCGTTGGGTGGATCTGCTGGGCTTGTAGGCTCATGGTGCAAGCAACGACTTCTACTGCACTTGCAGCGGCCAGAGCATGGCCGAGCATTGATTTGGTAGAGTTGATCGGAATAGTATAGGCATGTTCACCCAAAGCCGTTTTCAGGGCCAGTGTCTCGCAGAAATCGTTTTGTGGCGTCGATGTTCCGTGTGCATTCACGAAGTCTATGTCACTAGGTGCCAGGCGTGCCTGACGGAGCGCACCCTTGATCGATCGTGCAAGATCACGCCCTTCAGGTGACATATCAGTCATGTGCACAGCGTGCTCGCTAATGTCGCAGCCTGTAATTTCTGCATAGATTGGTGCGCCACGTGCGAGGGCGTGCTCCAGTTCTTCAAGCACAACAATACCACAGCCTTCAGAGAGCACAAAACCATTGCGGTCCTCACTGAAGGGACGAGATGCAGACTTTGCATCAGTATGGTGTGAAAGGCATTGAATAATATCAAAAGCTGCCACCGTAATAGGTGTAATGGGTGCTTCGCTAGCTCCCGCAAACATCACATCGTGATCACCATAGGCGATGCTTTCGTAAGCATAGCTAATAGCATCCAGACCACCGATACAGCCTGTTGATAAGGTTGTACATTCGCCTTGCAAACCATAGTGCGATCCCACCGCAAGCGCTGCGGAATTGCCCATCGCGGCCAAATAGAGGTAAGGGGAGATTCCTTCGGCATGGAAACCATCCTGCCCTTTATTGGTTGCTTTCGTAAACTCAAGATCGAGCGTCTGAGTGCCGCAGATAGCATTTGCGAGTACAATGCCAGCGCGTAAAGCCTTCCATCCCTCTTGATCTAGCTGTGCATCGTGAAATGCCTGATACGCAGCTGCAAAGGCAAATTGAATGAAACGGTCTGCTGTATGATAGGCTGATGGTACATGATGTACTGTTGGGTCAAAGTCTGAAACTTCACAGACCGCATGTGCTCCAAACTCATGAACTCCAAAGAGGCTACTGCATGTCACTCGATCGAGGGTGATCGCCCCGGATGTGCCATTAAGTAAGTTCTGCCAGAATAAATCCTTGCCAATTCCCACCGGAGAGATGACGCCTAAGCCAGTGATTACAACTCTACGCATGTATTTTCTTCTGCTTTCCTTGCAACTAACACTGGAAACGGGCCAGCTACATCCAGACGCTCTACTTGCTGGTAAAGCGCACCCTCGCTGAGCCATGTAGATACTTCCCGACAAGACCATATTCCCCCTTGAGCCGTGTTGACCAGCATCGAGAGGTCGAGCGTAATCGATGGCGGAGGTCCTGTACGGTCGTCGGAGTAAAACGCGTCGGCAAGCAGCAGAAGGCCAGCGGGTTGTAAGCTTTGCGCAAGTCTCTTGAGGAGTTCTCGTGAGCGACTCTCACCAATAAAGCGGCAGATATGCCCTACGATCACCACATTGTAGCTCTGTGGTGCAAGGGTCACGTTTTCCATATCCCCCGTGATCCATGTGTACTGTGCTGACAAGCCCAGTTCTGCTACTTGTTGTTGCCCCTGCTCTACCACTTGCGGCAAGTCAAGCGCAGTTATCTGAGCACCGGGATAGCGCTTGGCAAATGCCGCGCTCCATGGCGCACTGCCCGCGCCCACGTCTAGCACAGATAAACTTTTCATAGCTTGCAGATCGCTAGATAATCTCTCAACGGCTCGTGTTGCTAGCGGGTAAATGAGAGGGAAGAGATCTCTCACTCGTGGAGCGAAAAATTCTTCAGCCGTTAGGGGATTACCCAGATCGCGGTATGGTGTCTCTGTGCGCAACGTGCCAGTCAATTGAAGCCAGGCCGGGATATAATCGAGCATAGCAAGTGTATCTCCACCGAGATACGACGGCTTACCCGCGACGAGAAAACGCTCGCTGATAGGTGTCAATCGATAAGCATCCCCCACACTCTCAACAAGACCCTGGGCTTGTAGCCCTCGTAAGAGGCGCTCTAAGTGCTGTGGATTACACTGTACGCGTCTGGCAAGCTCTACTGGTGTTGAGGCTCCGTCCGCCAGATGAGTAAATAGCTGTAGTTGTACCGCACTGACTAGCATTGCCGTCTTCGCAAATGCATAGTTTATATCCAAGATTGTGGTCGGTAGGATACGGCTTGCAGTATCTCCAATTGGTAATGAGGTTGTCATCGTTCAGCTCCCTCTAATATCTCTTCTAATTGCCAGTAATGGTAAGGTAGGTCTGCACCTTCGGCATGAGATGATAAAAGACATGAGAGGCGGAAACAAAACACGAAGGTTGATGATGCGCCATTGCAAAATCAGTCATTCAAGAATCGACATGTTATTATAATATATAAGCAATTTTGTGTCTATAAACCAAAGAAAGAGACAAAAGATGATTTTCAGGTATGATCCGCTATTCCGCTCTATTAGAAAATGATCTCTTTTCTTCATGTATCTTTGTGACAGCTTGCTTTTATATTTTCCCCCTATGCACAAGTATAACCAGCATCCAGATTTAATGTCAATTGTCTCAGTACTATCTAGTAAAAAGGTAAGAAACGTTGTGATCTAATTTGTGTGCCATTGTACATATTATACATATACGCATGAGGATGCTCTATTTTTAATTTTAATTAAAACGCCCATCATGTCTTAGCGCAGCGGTAACTCTTCAAGTAACCTTTCCTAACTTTCTCAGCGCCTGCGGCGCTTCGCACGTCGTTTAATGTGGTAGGTGGGTTGCGCCCAACCCACCTACCACATTAAACAGGCGAGCCAGCGCAGGTGGCGAGGCGTCCTGAACCGTTATCTTCTTACTTTGTTGCCCCAGGGCGGCGTGGGCTAATGCTTGGCCGCGGTACCTGTTCGACGGTCAACGGAGAGTGTGTATGGGTTGTCAGGCGCTGTTGCACATCTCTTTCTAAAGATGCATTGCGGTAGGCGCGGATAATATCATCAATCGGTGTTCCAGTCCAGCCAATCTGCTGTAAGGATGCTTTTTGCTCAATAGCAGCTGCCAGCATCTTTATAGCGCGCAACGTCTTTTCCTGTTGTGCTCGTTCGGCATACGAACTTTGCACACGTGATAACAGATTATTCACAGAATAGCCAACACGGAAAAGAATATTATTTTGCTTAATAGGGGTGCGAGCGTTAAGATCCCCATTGGCAAAGGTGTTCAGGGCAACCAGAATTTGCTGCATTTCATCCTCTAGTTGTCGCTTCATCACAAGTTCTTCATCTTTTGATGCTAACTCGCGACGATCGATGTCAATAATGACTTCGGCATGGTCGGCGCGTCGCAATTCGCGCAACCAGCCCATGCTGAAGGATGTCAGCGTAAATCCTACGACGACGATCAGCAGTATGGGGCGACTAACCACATCGTAAGCCGCTGCTGTCTGCATTAAAGCTGCTAAATCGTGAGCTTTTGGCAGAGCCATGAGGTACGCAAAGACGATCACACAGTTAGTAATCGTCAGCACAACGGTCCACCCCGGCGTGAAAAAGGCCGCGCTGGCGATACAAGACTCTACTAGCAGCATAAAGGTGGGTAAGTCAGAGGTTTCTGGACCTCCTTTTGCTTGCAGGTTCAGCAGTGCGAGGATAAAGCCGCCTTCGAGGAAGATCATAGTAATGATGCCTGCCGTCCTTAACCTGCCTGCCCGGTTGGCGACGATAGCAACGATATAGAAAGCGATCGTAATGGTCAGAATGATCAGCAACGGTGGTTGGTTGTTGAGCAATGCCGTCGGAATGGCAAATATCGCTACAAGAATGAGCCAAAATAGCAATGCGCTAGCTTGTCGAGCGCGGTTGATCCCAATGCGCTGCTCTACCGATGCATTCGCGTCTGGCTCTGGTGGACAGGTCAAATCAAACCAGAAGTTCGTTAGGTTCATGGCTATACCTCCGCTAGCAGCAACGTATGCGAGGAATGCGTCGGGACTGTCTGTGACAGATGGTAGCCAGCCCCTGCGAAAAGTGCTTTGTACTCTTGCAAGGTGCGTTCACATCCATTCTGTTCTACTCCCATCAGCAGATCAAGCCATTCGGCAAAATTGCGACCCTCACCAATGACCTGCTCGCTCACGAGGACCGCTGCTTGTGGGTTCGCACGGCGGCAAGCTTGTAGAATCTGGATGCACTGCTCGTCGGACCAATTATGCAGAACCTCTTTGATAATATAGAGTTCCGCAGCTGGTAGCTCCTCAAAAAAATCTCCTGCGATCACTGCAAAGGGACAGGGGGTCTGTCGCAACTGTTTTACAAGGATGGGACGCTCAAATAGCGCTCCCGAAACTGCTGGGTAGCAGCGGATAATCAACTCCAAGAGCGAACCATCGCCTCCACCTATGTCTAGAATGGTACTATAGCGTGCGAAATCAAAAGCCTCCACAATGGCTGTATTGACGGTAGAGGCAAAATTCTGCATGGCTTGGTCAAATAGGAGACGTTCTTCTTCGTGCTGATCAAAATATTCATAAGTAGACATGCCAAGCACCATTTCTGCTGCTGGTTGCCCTGTGCGCATGGTTTCAGGAAAAAAACTCCACTGTTGGGCACTTCGTCGGCCTAGTACTGTCAGAGCTAGGGCGCGCATGCTCTGAGGATGATCGTCTCGCAACACATCTGAGTGCGGCGTATTGCGGAACATGCGTGATTTTCCCTCCACAGGGAGAAAATAACCGCGAGTGGAGAGGGCGCGTAAGGTGCGATAGACCCATGTTTCCTGCGTCTGGGTCTGCTGGGCAAGCTCCTGCGTGGTCAGCGCGCCGTCTCCTATAATGCTCGCAAAATTGAAGAGTACGGCTGCCCCCAGAGCAGCAACAAACCACTGCTGATTGATATCGGCAAGTACTGTATAGACTGCTGGAGCCTGCGTGGCTGATGCTGTAAGTGTACTCATATGTGGTATCTCCTGCTGATGATTGCTCATTCATACAAAATACGGTAGACATGACTCAAAAAGAACTTGATAGCTTATGTTCAGAGAACATGTAGAACTATCAAGCAGATGTGATATCATTTAAGCCATACCTTAGTGTTCATAGTCACCATGCTCATGCTACTTCCTTTTTCCCTTTCTTTTTCATGAACAATAAAGCTTCGTACTACAGCAAGTGTTATATTGTAAAGCGGAAGAGCCAAAGCCGCCATTGGCAAGAAATAGATCAAGTCACAGAGGAACTCTTACTTGGTCAAGCCACAACGCTTCCCCTACTTATCATAGCCGATGGATAGAACAAGTTCAATGAAGAAAGTACATATGGGGTGTTATACAAGATGACTGTAACACAAGACTCTCAGCATAAGCTCTCATATGTTGCAAAAATTCCATGCCTTTATGACACTTTTTCATATTTATTGGGAATAATAGGGGTTAAAGAGAATGAGAGCTATTCAAGTCTTTGCGTATGGCGACTATGATCAACTCCAGTTGGTAGACCTGCCCCAACCGAGACCTGTAGAGGGGCACATCCTCGTCAAAATGACAGCGGCAGCCATTAACCCGCTAGACAATCTGATCCGCTTAGGACGGGTGACAATCGGGAAGAGTAAATTACCGTTGATCCTGGGCAACGAAGGTACAGGCCTTGTAGCGAGCGAGGGGAGTGATCTGCCGCTTGGAACACGGGTGATGTTCCGTGAGGCATATCATTTGCCATGCGGCGGTACCTGGCAAGAATTTGTCTTAACACCACGAGACCTGGTAGTTCCCTTGCCAGATGGTAGCAGCGATCTAGAGGCTGCCGCCTTGCGTACGGCTTATGTTACGGCTTATATGGCGTTACTGCATCGGGGACAGTTTCAACCCGGTCAGGTTATCTTTGCGCCTGCTGTTGGCAGTAGTGTTGGCAATGCCGTTATTCAGCTTGGGCACACTTTGGGGGCGGAGCGCGTAATCAGCACCGCCGGTTCGTCAGCGAAGGCGCAACGTGCGCGCGAACTAGGTTATAAGGATGTGATTGATCTGACTCAGGAATCAGCACGAGACGGCATTGCCCGTATAACCGGGGGTACTGGTGTGGATGTGATCGTTGACGGTTTGGGGGGCGACATCACTATTCAGGGTCTTGCTTCGCTCAAACGCGGCGGGACTCTTGTACTGGTCGGGGACTCGGCAAGTCCAGAGCTGCACCTGCATATTGTGCGCGACCTCCTCGCTAATGCCGTACGCCTTGTCGGGCACCGCAATGCATTGGCACCTCAAGGTATGGCAGACGAGGCATTCAGTGCTTGTTTCGCGTTATGGGTGCAAGGCCGTATTAAGCCAATTGTCGCCCGCACCTTCCCCATGGAACAAGCCTGCGAGGCCCAACGTTTCCAAGTAGAAGGGCGTCCCTTTGGCAAAGTACTCTTAACCTTTGCCACACGCTAACATAGTGCTCATGCTCATTGCGAGATCTATGCACTAAGATTTCTCCTTGGGTCAGTTCCCTATTACTGGGAAATATCACGCTAGTTAGTGCAGAAACAAGAGAGGTAGTAGGGCTTGGGGGTGGCATTTGGCGAAGCCTCGCCTTTCGGGGTTTGGGGTGTCCCCAAATCCTCCCATTCCCCAAAACGTTTTGGGATTTTGCACTAGGAAGTCAGGGAACACATCACTTTGCCTGACTTCTTTTGCTGCCGTCAGGGTAGACGCCAACTTAACGAGCCAAACTTGCCCGCTGTGCGGGCATACTCTGTAGAGTGCACCGTACTCTTGTTCCTACCCAATAGTCATAGAACGCTTGCGAATTTTGCTGAACTAGTTACAATAGAAACATAGGATAACAAGTCTGTAGTGTGTTCGTTGTATGCCGTCCTTTGAGTAATGCGGTTGGTCTGTAAGTGCCCTAGTGGAGAATTGCCGTGACATTGCCAACATCTGATGCTCAGTCTTCGCGACTCCTACCGCGCCGACCACAAATGACCCCTCCAACTCACTCGATGCCTACCTCGCTACCGCTGACTTCTCCGCCTTCCACTACTCTCTCTCCGGGGTCCGCTGCTGGAGCAAACAAGACTGCCCATGAGCATGCACTCGATTTCGCAACCCACTCCTGGGACTTGGCCACTGGTGGGCTGAAGACCTTAACTGCAAAGCGTGAATTGCCCACGCGACCTGATCGACGCTCAGCTGAGACGTTACCAGATGCTACCTCTCGTAGTTATATGTATGCACTTATTATTCTGTCTTGCGTCTTACTTATGTTAATCGGTGGGGGCATTGTGTTATTCGTAATGCTTCAGCCCTAGTGATGCACTCCTCAACCCTCAAGGGATTGGAGTTTCTGGCACTCATCATACTTTTGGGAGCTATACTGCACTTATGCCAACTCTAACGTTTGTAATAAGGTATGAAGTATCCGTCCAGTGGCTCCCCAGATACAATAGGGGCCATAGTCATAAAAATAGACCGTGCGTGCTGCTGTCCCGCGTGTCCAGCGTTCGGTATGGGCAATAGCAGGATCGGCTAAGCCGCGCAATGAAGCCTGGATGACCTCCGTCACCTCACTTTGTTGTAGGCGCAAAGTTCCCAATCCCAGGGGTAAATACGCTACAACAGGCAGAATTAAGTAGTTACTCACAATAGTGAAGACGGGTGGCAACAGGCCCAGCACCTCAACGCGAGAAGGGTTCAGGCCGATCTCCTCATAGGCTTCGCGCAATGCCGCCATGACCGGGGATGCATCGGTAGCGTCTATAGCGCCGCCGGGAAAAGCAATCTCTCCGCTATGAGAACGTAGGGTGCTGGCGCGACGAATGAATACCAGATGAAGCTCGTGATTGCTCTCGAAAAGCGCCAGCAGTACAGCGGCTTCGCGAGCATCGTGCTGCGGTCCCTCAATGAGGTCGTGTAGTTGCTCAGTGTGTTCTGAAGGAATTAAACGTTGGCGTAGCGCCGTCAGGACTTCCGCAATCGCATAGCTATCCATGAGTACATTCTAACACATAGGCGCGCAGAGCACCCGTCCAGGGCACCCATAAAGGATGCCCCTACAATGGTACGGGTTGGCTCCCGATGCGCGTTCGTACCATTGTAGGGGCATCCTTTATGGGTGCCCTGCGCTCTGGGAAGCAATTTTTTGCAAGTTCACTAAATTCATTGTTTGAGTAATTCACAGAATACTGCTAGCCAAAGCTGATCAGAAGCCGACCTAATGCTATTTTTCATCTCTGATACTGGCAAAATCCACAGATACCAAAGCTTGCATTATTGTGATACAATGTGATAGATAAAAAAACATCGGAGAGATCTGCGAAAAGGCAGCGTTTTTATCTTGCATTCATGGACGGTTTTTGGTATAATTATAGCATCGAGTGGGGGTATGCTTTGTCCAGGCACAGATTGTGTCGTCTTATGGCTTAGCTGCCTGCGAGTATCGTTTTGTATCACCGTTCTGTAGAGCAAACAAGAGGTCATGACCAACATCTTGCCAGTAACAAGATGGGGGTAGCAGACCGGGACGATTACCGCCAGAGCACCTCCTCCGACATTAAGCCCAAGCCCGATGGTACATTCCCCCTGGTTCTGGTGTGAACCATCTCGTTCTCATTGTGAACTTGCGCAACTTACGCGAGACAATAGCGATCACTCATCCATATGGATGAAAGCAGAAAAGCAGGGAATACCACACGGAGCATGGCAAATACCGTGGATCGAAGGGGGTTCTTTACCCATGCAAGCACAAAAGCACGGCGACCTTTCGACAATGCCAGCGGAAAATACTAAGAGCGGGCGGGTACAGACCATGATCGAAGGCAATATCCCACAAGGGCATAACAACAGCAACCCAGAAGAAGTGGAAGACCTCAATCAGAACGAGATGGAAGCGTTGCTGGCAGCCTCTGCCAATCCCATCAGCATTAAACGAGGCGATGTGGTCGAGGGTGTAATCGTGCGTATTGATCAGGATGAAATCTTGGTTGATATTGGCCTTAAGTCTGAGGGGGTCCTTTCGACGAAAGAATTGCCGACGAGTGGTTATGGCTCTTTCAATGAGCTTCGTCTCAACGAGAAGGTACTGGTCTTTATTATCCAGCCAGAAACGTCTGAAGGTCACGCAGTCCTCTCACTGAAGAGGGCAAACACCGAGCGCCAGTGGCGTATCGCTGAAGAACAATATAAGAATGGCGAACTCCTCAAGGCTAGAGTCATCGATTATAACAAAGGTGGCTTGATCGTGGATGTCGCTGGTATTCGCGGCTTTGTTCCTATCTCGCAAATTCTCAATCTCAAACGCGAAGAGGTTGCTGCTGGCGGCGAGAATCAGGAGACGGCAGCAAAGCTGCAAAGTATGAAGGATAAAGAGCTTCAGCTCAAGATCATTGAGATCAATCGAGCACGCAATCGCTTGATCCTCTCGGAGCGGCTAGCCGTTCAAGAGTGGCGTCAGCGTCGCCGCGAGGAGCTGCTCGACGAACTCAAACCCGGCGAAGTTCGCAAGGGTGTCGTGAGCAACCTTGCCAACTTCGGCGCATTCGTCGATCTGGGCGGTGCCGAGTGCTCCATGTCGGCCAGGAGGTCGAGGTACAGGTCCTGAGTGTCGATAAAGATAAGAAGAAGATCGCACTTTCGATCAAACGTGCCGAGGTCGATCCATGGACGACGGTGGAACAGCGTTACACTCCTGGTCAGCTTGTCACTGGCGTTGTGACGAAGATTGCTCCCTTTGGTGCATTTGCCCGCATCGAAGATGGCATCGAGGGGTTGATTCACCTCTCAGAGTTGACGCCTGGCACAGATCCGAAGACCATTCTGCACGAGGGGGCGCAGTTACAGTTACGTATTTTGCGTATCGATGCTGAACGACGCCGCTTGGGTCTGAGCTTGCGACAGGCTGACGAGAATGAGCCGAAGGAAGGCGCTGCAACTCCTGCCGCAGAGGCTTCTAAAGATTCAGCAGCCAGTGCCGCGCCAACAACGCCAGGTCGTGAGCCGATACCAGCTCTGGCCGAGACGACGCCCTCGCTTGAGTCAGCTGCACCTTCTTTGCACGAGCATACGCCTCCGGCGAAGCGTAGCGAGGGCAAGGGTGAGCGCAAGGAACGCGAACGTCATGCTGAAAACTCGCTACTGAGTGGTCTACCAACGGGAGATGAGGGCGAGACGACTGCTATGGCTGAAGCATTCCGGCTGGCCGCACGCCAGCGCACAAAAGAGGATGCAGACGCGTCCGAATAAACCAATGAGTTACCCATCAGGGCAACTAGCCCGCACAGGGCAACCACAAGGATTGCCCCTACAATGGTACGCGCGTGGCCAGCAAGGTGTATCCGTACCCATTGTAGGGGCAATCCCCTGTGGTTGTCCTGTGCGGGCTTTATTTGATCGGTATTGTCCCTTGTGGTTGCCCTTGCGCGGCTCAAGGTTCGCCTTATCCTTGCTCAAGGTTCGTCTTATCCTTGACGCTCGAAAGTCGTTGTAGTATGATGGGAAGCGCAGTTTATTAAGTGACAGAGGGGATTCTTTCTCATGGGAGGCTACGCGTGTTATCCTTGACGCTGTATGATGGGTGTTGTATGATGATTCACATAGTTTACCTGAGCGACACAGAGGGCTCGGTTCCACCCTCTGCCAGTGAAAGGGGGGTGACAAACAGGTGAACGATAGAGATAGGTTTGACAAATTTACTGAGCGGGCCAGAAAAGTCCTGAGTCTTGCTCAAGAAGAAGCTCAGCGCTTCCAGCATAATTATATCGGTACAGAGCATCTCTTGCTGGGTCTTGTGCGTGAAGGCGAAGGTGTTGCTGCCAAAGTTTTAGCGAATCTCGGCGTTGAACTCAACAAAGTTCGTAGCGCCGTCGAATTTATTATAGGCCGTGGAGATCGCATCGTCCTTGGTGAGATTGGTCTTACTCCACGCGCCAAGAAGGTGATCGAGCTAGCTGTTGATGAAGCTCGACGCCTGAATCATCACTATATTGGCACTGAACATCTCTTGTTGGGATTAGTACGTGAAGGCGAGGGGATTGCAGCTGGTGTTTTGGAAAGCCTGGGTGTCAATCTGGAGAAGGTACGTACTCAGACTATTCAGGTGCTTAGTCAATCTGGCGCGCCTCACGAGCGCGACGCTAAACACTCCAAAACCCCTACTATTGATCAGATGGGTATTGACCTGACAGCCGCCGCACGCGCTGGCACGCTTGACCCCGTCATTGGTCGCCATCAGGAGATTGAACGCGTCATCCAGATTCTCTCTCGTCGCAATAAAAACAACCCCGCACTTATTGGTGAACCTGGTGTTGGTAAAACTGCTATTGTAGAGGGCTTGGCACAACGTCTGGTAGCAGGAGAAGTGCCTGAGACACTGGCAGGCAAGCGCTTGTTAACGCTTGATGTTGGTTCACTGGTGGCCGGTACCAAATATCGTGGTGAGTTTGAAGAGCGTCTCAAGAAGATTATTGAGGAAATTCGCAATAGCCGTGATTGTATCATCTTCATCGACGAGGTTCATACGCTCGTCGGCGCTGGTGCTGCTGAAGGCGCTGTCGATGCCGCAAATATCCTCAAGCCCGCTCTTGCACGTGGCGAGTTACAGTGTATCGGCGCTACTACGCTCGATGAATACCGTAAATATATCGAACGTGATGCCGCTCTACAAAGACGCTTCCAAGAAGTGATTGTTCGTGAGCCTAGTGTCGAGGAGACCATTGAGATTCTCAAAGGTATCCGTGAACGCTATGAGCAGCACCATCGTTTGATCATTACCGATGAGGCTCTCAAAGCAGCGACTGATATGGCTAGCCGCTATATAACCGACCGTTTCATGCCTGATAAGGCCATTGACTTGATTGATGAAGCCGCTAGCCGCGTGCGTATGCAGAACTCACTGGCTCCTCTTAACCTCAAAGAGGCAACCAAGGGCCTAGAGTCCGTACTACGCGAAAAAGAAGCTGCCATCCAGCAGCAGGAGTACGAGCTAGCTGCTGAATTGCGTGACCGCGAGGTGAAGCTGCGCGACCGCATTGCTAAGCTGGAGTCCGGCTGGCATAAAGAACGCGGTAGCGATAAGCCAACCGTTGGTGAGGAGGAGATCGCCCAGATCGTTTCGATGTGGACCGGTATCCCCGTCATGCGTATCGCGCAAGAAGAGTCCCAGCGCTTACTACAGATGGAAGAGGCGCTCCATGCTCGCGTCATTGGCCAAAATGAGGCAATTCAGAAAATTGCTCGCGCTGTGCGCCGTGCTCGCGCTGGTCTGAAAGACCCGAAACGTCCAATTGGCTCATTCATCTTTATGGGACCGACGGGCGTTGGTAAGACCGAACTGGCGAAAACGCTGGCCGAATTTATGTTCGGTAGCGAAGAGGCGCTGATCAAGATCGACATGTCAGAGTTTATGGAGCGCCATGCCGCCGCTCGTTTGGTCGGTGCACCTCCTGGCTATGTCGGTTATGAGGAGGGTGGTCAGCTCACTGAGGCCGTACGCCGTAAGTCCTATAGCGTGATCCTGCTCGATGAGATCGAAAAGGCTCATCCCGATGTCTTCAATATGCTGCTCCAGATTCTGGAAGATGGTAAGTTGACTGACGCCAAGGGACGTACTGTGGACTTCCGTAACACCATTATTATCATGACCTCGAACGTTGGTGCAGCTTTGCTCAACAAAGAAGCTTCTATTGGCTTCCGTCAGTCGAAGGACAAGGCAAAAGCAAGCCAGGCCGATTACGAGAGCATGAAGAGTAAGGTGCTCGGTGAACTGAAAAATACCTTCAAACCTGAATTCTTAAATCGTATTGATGAGGTCATTGTCTTCCATTCTCTGCGCATGGAAGAGATGTACTCAATCGTTGATCTGTTACTCAATCGCGTACGCGTTCAATTGACGGAACAGCAGATTGAGCTAGTGGTCCCACAGGTGGCAAAAGACTTCCTGATTGAAAAGGGCTTTGATCCTCAGTATGGTGCTCGTCCATTGCGTCGCACCATTCAGAGAATGGTCGAAGATCCTCTAGCAGAGGGCTTGCTGCAAGGTAAGTTCCATCCAGGTGATCTTATCGAAGCACTTGTGGTAGACGACGATCTCGTCTTGCAGGTACGCAATCGCATCGAACAGTTGCCCGCGCCTGCTACTCCAGAGGCAGCTCTCTCAGCTGGTGGTGAGAGTAGCACAGCTACTGAGGCATAACAAAAGCAATGGGGGTGTGAAATTTCACGCCCCCTATGCTTGTTTCTTTGTTCCAACCCTCAGCAGGGAGGAAACTGCTGCAAACCCGGCCTATTTCGGCGCAGGCTGTTCTCAGGATACAACAGACAAACCGTGTAGTTGCGCAATGCTGCTTCCTTTTCCCAAGAGGTTGCGTGATTATGCTCTAGAATGAGTTATGGCTAAAACACGCACAAAATACGTCTGCCAACAATGTGGCGGAGAACAAAATAAGTGGATGGGCAAATGCCCCGATTGTGGGGCTTGGAATACATTGGAGGAGACGATTGAGCTTCCACAAAGTCCTGCCCAGCAACGCCGTCAGGTTACTGTAGGCAATGCAGTGGCCAGTCAGGGTACTCAGATTCCTATTGTTCTTCCTAATGTAAAACCACTCATACAGGCACGTATTTCTCTTGGCTACCCCGAAATGAATCGCGTGCTAGGCGGTGGTCTTGTTCCCGGCTCGTTGCTCTTAATCGGTGGAGAACCAGGTATCGGTAAATCGACGTTGCTGCTTCAGGTCTGTGGTGCGGTAGCAAAAGAGGCAGGTTCTGTCTTATATGTTTCTGGCGAGGAATCGGTCGAACAAGTCAAGATGCGGGCCGAGCGTCTAGATATCACAGGAGAACAGCTCTATTTGCTCTCTGCGATCGACCTCGATGTGATTACCGAGGCCATTCACCGTCTGAAACCCGCCCTGGTGGTCGTCGATTCAATCCAGACGCTATTAGCCAGCCATATCACTTCTGCGCCCGGCAGTATCAGTCAGGTTCGCGAATGCACTCTCCAGTTGATGCAGCTCGCTAAGAATACGCATATACCCATTTTTATCATTGGACACGTGACAAAAGAAGGCACTGTCGCTGGTCCAAAAGCGCTAGAGCATATCGTGGATGCTGTCCTTTATCTTGAAGGGGAGCGTTACCACTCCTATCGCTTGCTACGCGGCGTGAAAAATCGCTTTGGTGCTACGCATGAAGTCGGCGTGTTTGAAATGCACGGCGAAGGCTTGATCGAAGTGCCTAATCCATCCGCTGTTTTCCTTGCTGACCGCTCTGCGGGCGCTAGTGGTTCCGCTGTGGTGGTGAGCATGGAGGGTACGCGTCCCTTGCTGGTAGAGGTTCAGGCGCTGGCTACGCCCAGTAACTTTGGACATCCTCGTTGTACAACCAATGGCATTGAGCATAATCGTCTCTTGATGTTGATCGCTGTTCTCACCAAGCGCGTGGGGCTTGCGATTGGCAATCACGATGTGTATGCCAATGTGGTGGGCGGCTTTACGTTGGAAGAACCGTCTATCGATCTTGGTGTTGCTGCTGCCATCGCTTCTAGCTATCGTGAAAAGGCTATTCCTCCCGATATGGCATTAGTGGGCGAGGTCGGCCTTTCGGGCGAGTTACGCGCTGTGAGCCGCCTGTCTTTACGTGTACGGGAGGCTGCTAAACTCGGTTTCAAACGCTGTATTGTTCCTGCGGCTGGCAGAAGCACACGTGTACGAGCAGAACTGGAAGAGGCTGGCTTGCCGGGCGATTTTAAGGTATTGACAGCCAGTTCCCTTGCTGTCGCCCTTGAAGTAAGCTTCAACCAGACGTGAGACGATGGCTCATTGCGAGGTATCCTTTTCAGGATAGAGAATGATAGTCAATGCCTATTGATTCCTGAGTGAGAACGATGTATACTGTACATTCGATATTGTGATTTTGCGGTGCAACGGGCACTTGCACAGGTTTGGGATAGCAAGTAAGGTACCAACATTTTTTTGCAATTATCATTTATTATCATTATTGCCCTTTGCTACTCTCCTACCTTCTTTTGCCTTTTCTGATAGATTAAACACGACTTGTGTACTGCGATGGAGGATGCAGGGATGTCTGCTAATGTAATCACCCGCGTAGTCGGGTCACTTATTGCCATTTGTGCCATCATTGGCATTTATTTCTTTGAGTTTTATCGCCTTAATCCTAAAACGCCGCTTGGCTGGCCATGGATAGTTGCTATTGCAGTGATTGCGGGCATTCTCGCCTTTATCGTCACTCCTTACATTACAGTTAAGCCATATATATGGATGCGCGATAAAATTCATAGAGCAGCCGCTAGTGACCTGTTAGCGGCTGCTATCGGTTTAACGATAGGACTCATTATTTCCGCGCTACTGGCGATTCCGCTCAACAGTTTGCCGGAACCATTGGGACATATTATGCCGTTCGTTGGAGCTGTGCTCTTCGGTTATCTAGGCGTGGCAATTGCTGTGCTGCGTAAGAATGATATTGCTCATCTCTTCCAGGATATCTTTACTAGGCGCAGGAGAGAGCGCGAGCGTGATGAAGAAGCTGAGCGCAGTAACCATGAGCATAGTAAGGATCGTGAGAAAGGGGAGAGTAGCCAGCCAGTCGCTATGATACGTATCTTGCTTGATACGAGTACGATCATTGATGGACGTATTGCCGATATCAGTCAGACTGGCTTTATCACGGGTACGCTCGTTGTACCGCGCTTTGTGCTCAACGAACTTCAGCGCATCGCCGATTCCGCTGATACCATGCGCCGCAATCGCGGGCGTCGTGGTCTGGAAATTCTGAACCGTTTGCAGAAAGACGCGAATGTGCCCATCGACATTGTCGATACCGATGTTGAGGGCATCGCTGATGTCGATGGTAAACTGGTCAAGATGGCCCGTGATGAGCATTGTCCGATCATTACGAACGATTTCAATCTCAACCGCGTTGCCGAATTGCAAGGTGTTAAGGTGCTCAATATCAACGAATTGGCGAACGCCATCAAACCGGTACTTTTGCCAGGAGAAGAGATTCATATTAAAATCATGCAGGACGGTAAGGAGTTGGGGCAGGGAGTAGGCTACCTGGATGATGGTACGATGATTGTGGTCGAAAATGGACGCCAGTTCATGAATATGACCATTGAAGTGACTGTCACCCGTGTCCTACAAACCGTTGCCGGGCGTATGATCTTTGCTCATCCTAAGCAAAGTACTACGGTGACGCCACCGACTCCATCATCGACGAAGCAAAGGCAGTGAGCAGAGTGGCATTTCCACTTTGACTCGTTAGGCGAGGTTCAGGGCAACCACAAGGGATTGCCCCTACAATGGTAACGAATCAGCCAGCGAGGGGTATCCGTGCCATTGTAGGGGCAATCCCTTGTGGTTGCCCTGAACCTCGCTTTCTCTCTGGAGAGGGAGCGGGAACCAATGTCCTTTCTCGGAGGGGATTGAAATATGCATACAATGTCAGCTGTGGTAATTGTCGCTGCTGGTGGCAGTCGTCGCATGAACGGGCGTGATAAGCTCTGGCTCCCTCTTGCCGGGCGTATCACGCTCGCTCGTACTGTCGATGTCTTTCAGCATTCGCCATTGGTTGATACGATCGTTCTAGTAACAAACAAGGAGCGTCTGCAAGAGACGCAGACGCTTTGCCAGCACGAACAGTGGCATAAGGTAGCCGCTGTAGTAGCCGGAGGTGCGCGTCGTCAGGATTCCGTTTGTATCGGACTCGACACGTTGGCACGTGTTGTATCCTCTTGTCATTGGGTGATGATTCACGATGGCGCTAGGCCCTTTGTTACGCCTGCTATGTTGGAGGCGGGTCTGCATGCCGTGCAAGAACATCTAGCGGCGATTGCCGCTGTTCCTGTGAAAGATACCATTAAGCAGGTCCAGCATGGTATCATTAGCGCAACACCTGAGCGCTCCCAACTCTGGGCGGTCCAGACGCCGCAGGTCTTTTCTTTCCCGCTCATCCATAGGGCTTATCACTCTCCCATTGCGCAAGAAGATGTCACCGATGATGCTACTCTGCTCGAACGCCTGGGCTATCCTGTCACCATCTTTCCTGGCTCTTATACCAATATCAAAATTACGACGCAGGAAGATGTATTTTTCGCGGAAGCGCTCCTTAGTTGCAATTCCTAAAAGGAAATCTTTTATGACCATTCGTGTAGGTTCTGGTTATGATGTCCATGCTTTTACTGAGGGTCGTCCACTTATTCTGGGCGGCGTTACCATTCCCCATACTCATGGTCTCTCAGGCCATTCAGATGCTGATGCCGTTATTCACGCTGTTGTAGATGCGCTCTTAGGGGCAGCTGCGCTCGGTGACATTGGCCAACACTTTCCCTCGCATGATATACGCTGGAAAGATCAGCCCAGCACGCTTTTCCTTGATTATACGTATGAGCTGCTTTCTCAACAGCAGTGGCGCATCAGCAATATCGATGCCACCATTATTGCTGAACGGCCCAGGATGTCTCCCCATATTCCGGCGATGCGTGCCCATCTCGCCGCACATTTGCACTTAGCGTTAGAACAGGTCAGTGTTAAAGCGACGACGACGGATGGCCTGGGTTTTGCCGGGCGACGTGAGGGGGTTGCTTGTCATGCGGTGGTGCTTGTTTTTAGTTGCAATTCCTCAGTTGCAATTCCTCAGACGGATCGCATGTAAAAGGAAAACCCACTGCTACCTCTCACGCCTCCTGAGAGTGTAATGCTAACCTACTAATGCCTAACATGTCGAGTAGTTTGGCATTAAATCAAAAAAGATCAATACTACTTATATGCCTGATCCGTCTTTGCCGCCATGATGAAGTCATTTTTATGCAGACCCCCAATAGCGTGCGTCCACCAAGCAATAGTCACTTTTCCCCACTCAGTCAAAATTGCCGGATGATGCCCTTCCAGCTCGGCAATGACACCCACACTATTGGTAAAGGCCAGTGCCTTAACAAAGTTTGAAAACTTAAACACGCGCTCCAGACGCCTGATGCCGTCCTTCTCAAGAATCACCCACTCAGGGATATCTTTGAGATATGTCGCGGCCTCCTCATCTGTCACTTTGGGGGAGTCGGAGCGACATGCTTCGCATTTCATCTGGTCTAGCTTTTCCATAGTGCTGATACCTTTTTCTGTT
Source organism: Chloroflexota bacterium (assembly GCA_005879655.1). The sequence goes on from VBJK01000165.1 coordinate 20,848, forward strand.
ATATTGAGGCACTTCTAGGTCTGGTTGTAAGCCTCTAAAAATTCACTTCGCGAAATACCCGGTTGAGTACAAATAGTTCTCAGCGTCGATCCCTTGATCGGATGGTGATTTGGTAGAGTCAATGGTGTTCTTGTTCCATCCGCATTTTCTCGAATCATCACAATATGCTCATGTACACGCACTAGGCGGAATCCTAAGAGTACTAACGCCTTAATAACCTTCTCTCTAGTGCAGAAGCCCAAAACCCTTTGGGGAATGGGAGCATTTGGGGACACCCCAAACCCCGAAAGGCGAGGCTTCGCCAAATGCCACCCCCAATCCCTACCACCTCTCGTGTTTCTGCACTAGGCGCGTCAACAGGGAATTTTGGCATTATATAGCAACTCCCGTCTCTGCAACGAAAGCTTCGAGTACAGGTGATTCTTGCTCAAGAACTTCTTCCCCGAAAGTTTCGATGTGGAAACGAATTGCAGATTTTACATCAGCCAGAGCTGCTTCATATGTGTCACCTTCACCTACAACCACTCCTTTCAAACCGAGTGGATATGCCACATATCCATCTGGGTGCTTCTCGACAGTTATCTTAATGAGTTTCATCAAGTTTGACCTCTACTTTTTTCTCTTCTTTGGTTTTCGCCTCAGAAGGCTTTTCCTCCACATCATTATCCATCAGCATGTGCATAGCCTGGCGTGAGTTGAGAGGAAGCTGGGGAATGTCCTCAGTAATCTTTCTCACCTCATCTAGCGACAGGTCAGACATAATTGTCTCCT
>VBJK01000165.1:21664-37208 GCA_005879655.1 Chloroflexota bacterium
TAAACCAATCAAGGCGACAATGAGAATATCGAGTAGGTGGAAGCCACCCATAGTATGCTCCTTAAAGGAAGAGATAATATACTGTACTCCGCTGTGCGACAGTCTCGTTCCATCTGTATTATTTTATCATAGAAATGCTACTAGAATAACGCTGAAATATCATGCCAAATTATCCCAAAACCACGAGCAGGTAACGTTTATATGTACAGAGAGTAATACAGAAAACTGATAGGAAGCAGGATAGCTCGATGTCTATGTGGCAGATAGAGCATATGCGATAGATGCCATTAAGTTCCAGCGAGCTATCCTCTCCCTATAGTGAGCAGTATTCCGCACTCAGGACTATCCCCCACACCCCTTATCTGGGTACGCCGATCATTGCTTCCCCCCAGAACAATGATCGGTCTCTTTTATTACACAACTACCAATTTGGGCTACTTTTCTGTTCATTCAAACAGAGATAACCATAGACTGATGATATGATACCAACAACATTGTATCATCGTACCAGAAAAGAGCACTGACAGAGATGCAACAGACTATCATGCGACCAGAACCAGGTCTCCAACCAAATAATAGCAATCCACGTTACCAAAATATCATCATTACTGCCATTAGCCTATGTGCTCTTTCTGGACTTTTAATAGGCTTTGCAGTAGGAGCACTTACACGCACCAAACAGGCGACACAGCCAGGCCAGGCTCCCATAGCAGCAATACAAGGGCACACACCTACCGTAGTACTTACCCAGGTCGTCAATAACATAAAATTGGGTTGTCCCATTATCGATAATTACTCCAATACCGCTATTCCCAACGGAACCATATCTAATACCATGCAGATTCATGCTGTAGATGCCACAGGGAAATGTGCCATCTCTGGTAATCCTGTACAGAGACCAGATATTACCTGCAAACTCTGGCTCTCGAAAATTCACGTGGACCAGAAGATTGTGGTTCCTGATGCGATGTGGAGAAATACCAGTGCCATTGCACAACCATTCTCTGATGAAATTCAGAATGGTTTGGTCTTCGATGACACAACGCCACAAACACAAATGTGTAACAGTAGAGGGCAAGCCACGTGGAAGTTTGGTATCTCCCCCGCCGTTAATCACGGAACGTATTTGCTCGCCATCCTGACGGATTGGGGTGGCACAAGTGCCAACTGGAGCTGGGCACCGCTTAAGGTGATGAAGGGAGACTGAGCATCCCGATCCTCTCGCATATGTCCAGCTTTCGAGAAAAGTGCTATAATGAACTCGCCTTTCAACCTCGCACACATAATCAATGATAAAATGCACAGCACATACGCACACAGTCTGTGCCGCAATAAGGAGAGACGTTAAAATTATGGCAAAATTGCAGGACATGTTTACCAGAGCACGGCGAGCACAAAGCGTTGGTGGTATAGGTTTCTTAGGCAAGGGCAAATCCGAATCCAAAGCCCATTTTGCAGCCATCGTGGTGAAGTTTCCTAGAGTGACCGCCGGGAGCGCAGAGGCAGCCCTCAAAGCTGGCGCGGATGGCTTACTCTTTACCTGGGATGGCAAAGACGCTAACAAGCTAGTAGGCCTCAAACAAGAGATCACATCAGTCCGCGCCACGAATGAGGATGTTGTCTGCGGGCTCCATATCACTGGCGGTTGGCATACACTCGATAGCGATGGCCTCACACACATAAAAGATCACGGAATGCAGTACATTATATTGCCGCTTGATGCACCAGCCCGCCTTCTCGCTCTGGATGCAAAAGAGGTCGAAAAGGTGATTACCGTGCCGATGCGTTCCGGTGATATGTATCCCCTCTTCATTCGCAATCTCGCTACGCTTGATGGTATTGCGGCAGCCCTGCTAGATTTCAATCTAACTGATGCGCTCGCTACCTTGACGATTGAGGAGCTGCTTCATTACCATACCGTACGCGAAGCGGTACGCTACCCGGCATTTATCAACGTGCGGTCAGGTCTGCGTGAAGTCGATGCTCACACCCTCAAAACGTTAGGCGTCCAGGCCGTTATTCTCACCGCCAGTGACTCAGAGGAGGCAACACGACAACAGATCAAAGAGTTACGCGAATGCTTGCAAAAAGTTCATGAGGAAGACAAAGAGTTACCTCATCCGTCAATACGCAAGGCGTAAAGTTGTAGCTGGTCGTAGCTCAACAGAGCCACTGCGCGACCGCCAGGGCAACCACAAGGGATTGCCCCTACAATGGAGCGAATGCGCTTTGCGGGCTGGTCCCGTCCATTGTAGGGGTAATCCCTTGTGGTTGCCCCTAGGCATGCGCGCTAAGCGGGGGTCCAGGGGGCTTCGTCCCGCCTTTCGGGGTTTGGGGTGTCCCCAAATACTTCCTTGCTTATTTGAGCGATATTGCCCCTACGAGATAAAACCTGGACTATTCTGCACAGGCGCTTCTGAGATAGCTACACGGGGACTCGGTTGCCAGAACAGCTGGCGACGAGGAATGCGCCGTAACAGCCCACGCGTAGTCTGCCATACGTGCTCAGGATCGACATTATTGCGCCAATAGTAATAACATGCTATCTCATCAGGATCAGCATTCAGCATTTTAGTAAACGCCGTTTCCAACAAAAGTTCATGCTCTTCATCAAGATTAAAGTTCTGCATCCAGAGCTGACTGCGCTTATGAGAGGTCTTTGCAGCCGCAACAAGCGTATGTCCCCACTCCTCAACGCGTGCTATATCTTCATGTAATAATTGCCAGAACAGGTGGCAGCCAAGGCTGTCAAGAGCAGGGTGAGCAGCCAGCTCCTCGGCCAGATCCAGATCCTGCGGCAACAAGACGACCGCCGTCGTGGCAAGAGCATTCACACGCTTGACGCTGGCGAAGAGTTCGCCGAGAAACTCCAGCAATGAGCGACGACGAAAATGGTCAAGATCCGTAATATCGGGGCAGAGAGCACGACAAACTGAACAAAAACAAGTAATATCAGGGTTGCGTGGCTCGTCTATGAGGATGCCATGAAGGGGGTAATTGCTAATAAAGTACTCAACCTCTTTGTACAGCCAGGAACGAAACGCTTCGTGATTATAACACGAGATGCCATGATAGCGCCCATGTCGGTCCTTCACCCGCGAATCGGGGTGGCGAAATGTATACCAGCTTGGCATAAACGAGGGACCAGCGAACAAGTTGCCATAACGTCCCAGGCTAAAAATTACCTTTAAACCTACCTCCTGAGCCATGCGCAAGGCACGGTCCAAGTCCCGCGACCAGCGCTGTTCTTCTTGCTCGTGTATGGCATAGATGATACTGCTTGCACCTAGTGCGCGAATCTGTTCAAAATCACGCCGCACAGCATCAGGATGAAACAGGGGATGAAAGTACGCAACGGTTATATCCATTATTCCTACCCATGACTCTAACTGCTCATCATTTCCTCGCACAGCGAGCTGTAAGCAATTACCGGTATTATATACTTTAACAGCTATATGTGGATTTACAATTAAAAAATTTATGAATACACATGCTCTAGTATATCATATCCAAATTCAACTCATCTAAAAAAGAGGATTTCCAGGCTATCTGAAAAAAGTAAAAGGTGGGTTATAGGCAAAAAGGGCAAGCTATCCCATACTTTTGTCGTAGAAAGCGTGCTGAGCTTGACAAGTCCGGTATTTCTATGCACAATGCACCCATGAGTCACGCACAAAACGCCGCACCACAACTCAATGAGGCCGCGAGTTCATACTTTGTTCGGTCATATGCAAAGATTAACCTGACACTGGACGTGCTAGGAAAACGTGCTGATGGGTATCATGAGCTGGTCACGGTTATGCAAACCGTTGACCTTTATGATACACTCTGTCTAACCATCACAGAGGAAGATGGTGTGCGGGTGATCTGCTCACGGCCAGAACTCAGTAATGAAGAGAACTTGGTTGTGCGTGCGGCGCAAGCCATGCGTCGATCTTTCTCGCTTACACAGGGGCTGATCATTGAATTATACAAACGCATCCCTGTGGCTGCTGGGCTTGGTGGAGGAAGTAGCAATGCTGCTGCTGTCCTGCTTGCGCTACAGCAGTGGTGGCGATTACCATTATCCCTACCGGACATGCTTGCCATGGCGGCTTCACTTGGTTCAGATGTGCCATTTTTCCTAAGAGGGGGTCTGGCTGTATGTGAGGGGCGAGGAGAACGCATTACGCCGCTTGCTCCACACTGGCCTACGAGTATGCGCTGGCTCCTCCTCCTTAAGCCAGCGCTTGGTGTCTCAACTGCGACTGTTTTCCATTCGTTACCTGCCAGTGATTACACCGATGGGACTTGTAGCCAAGCTGTCTGTACTGCATTAGCAGCAAAGGGTGAACTGCATTTGGAGCATCTCCATAATAGTCTAGCGCGTGGTGTGCTGGAACTGTATCCAGAGGTTGCTGAGGCAAGGGAGGCCCTCTTACGGGCTGGTGCTCCTTGTGTACGACTTTCAGGCAGTGGGCCAACACTTTTTGCACCGTTTTCTCTGCTTGATACTGCTACGCGTGTGCAGCAACAATTGCATGCTCAGGGATATGAGGTTTATCTAACGTGCACTATCCATCCCAATGGTGTGGATGTAACTTTTTTTTAACATGGATGTAGGAGGTAATTAACCTTGGCAGATCTCTACTATTGTGTGAAGTGTAAACAAAAGACAGAGATAAAAAATGCGCAACGCGTCACTATGAAAAATGGCAAGCCTGCGCTCAAAGGCCAGTGTGCCGTTTGTGGTACGACCGTGAATGCTATTCTCGGTTCAGAGAAGAAGTAACAGTTCTCTCGTTTGCCACTGACATCTCTGCCGGTATATAATCAGGGGGCGTGTGTGGAGTTTGTATCTGCTATGCACGCCTCCTCTCTTTCACTTCCTATTGATTCCCAAGAGTTGTCCCTTTCTTATAATTAGTAGGGTCGTTTATCTGATAGGTAGTTTTCCAATATATGATGAAAAAAGGGATGCTGGCATGAATATCTGGGACTCAGCGCAGCGTAGCTTTGAGAAAGCGTCGCAGGCTGCCGCACGTTTAGCCCGCATGCAGCGATTGCGCTCTACCATTGATAATCTCTCACGCTCGATGCTTACGCAAAATGAGAAAATACTGAAAACTGTAATGGATTTGCATAGTGCTGGAAAATTGCGTCAAGAAGAGCTAATTCCTCTGTGCGAGGAATTAGTGTATCTGCAAAAGCAGGTTGAGCAGGTGCAGGCCGAGATCAAGCAACTCCAGTATCAGAGCCAGAGCAATGCAAGTCCAGGGCAAGCAGGGCCTGTTGGAATGGTACCCGTGCCAACAGGGGATACTGCTCCTTATACTACTCCCATTCAGCCACTACCTGGGGTTCCTTACTCATTAAGTAGCGCTGAGACGATCTATGTACCACCACCACCGCCACCACCTGGCTATCAGCCCTTGGAGAGCGCTCTGCCCGTCACTGCGCCGCCACCGCCACCGCCACTAACTCCGGTATCGCTGGCTGCCAGTTCGATGGAGACGCCGGTCACGAATCCTGTGACACCACCACCTCCAGCGCTACCGCAAACACTACAATGTCATACGTGTCAGGCACCGCTGACTCCACAGCAGACGTTCTGTGCTTGTTGCGGTACCCTTACTGCACTCCATACCGCAGCACATCTACCAACTCAGAGATCCAGTCAGTCTGGGCTTCGCTATCCACCAGATGCAGAGACGGTGCGCATGGATAGCGACAAAGAACTTGGAGGACGATAACTCTGCGTCAAGCAATCATTACTGTACTATGTCAGCTGTTGCGCGTGCCCTTCACCTTCCTGGATATGCTCCAAGGGCCTTTTGTGCGACGGGCCAGACGCTATCCACGTGCTATTGTCGTCATTAAACCGTGTTGCCTGGGCGATTTGATCATGACGACACCTTTGTTAGAGGTGCTTCGTCGTAGTTATCCTCAGGCCACTATTACATATGTTGCTGGTTCGTGGTCTAAGGTTATTGCCGAACATCAACCAATGGTAGATAGGGTCATTGATTGTGATACGGTTGGCATTCCCGGTCGCTATCGCTTCAGGGACTATCTAGCGTTGGCTATGCGCCTACGTCGTCATCGTTTTGAACTGGCTTTGGTGCTGGATCGCTCGCCCATGCTGACACTGTTGCCGTGGCTGGCAGGTATACCGCGTCGTGTTGGCCTTGATAGCCAGGGACGAGGCTTTTCGTTAACTGACCGTGTTCCTGTCTCGTCATCGCTGACACATCTACAACACGAAGCCGATATGTACCTCGACCTCGCTCGTACGCTTAACTTGAGTATTGATCGCCCACGTATGCATTTTGCGCCTACGAGCGAAGAGCAAGCAGCGGTTGTTCGCTCGCAGTGTAGGCAGGTTGCGATCTTTCCCGGCGGTGGAAGTAATCCCGGCATGGAGTTGACGGCGAAACGCTGGCCACTGGAACGTTACCGCGAGTTGACACGTCGCCTCATTCACGATCTCAACGTCCAGGTGCTGCTGATCGGTGGTCCAGGTGACACCACACTTACGCAGGCTCTCATGGACGGCCTTGATGTGCCGCCTGACAGTGTTCTCGATCTGGCGGGAAAGCTACAATTTGGGCAATTAGCGGCCCAGTTACAAGCTTGTTCGTTATTTGTTGGCAATGATAGCAGTCCGATGCACTTGGCTGCTGCGGTAGGCATTCCTGTGCTTGCGATCTTCGGTCCAACTAGCCCACAGGAGTATGGCCCATATCCAACTGATGATCCCAAGCATGGCGCAATCTGGCGTCATCCCACGGCCACTCCTTGCTTTTTTCTGGGCAAGATGCGTAATTGCAGTGATTGTACCTGTATGCAGGCAGTCACAGTTGACGAGGTATGGAGTGCGGTGCAACGTCTGCTTGGGTGCAATAGTGAGGTTGTGCAGTGAAAGGGCTGCTACGCACACTGATGCTACTCTTAGTACGTTTCTGTGGCGCTCCTATTGCTGCTCGTGCTGCACAAAGGGCTAGCCGCCGATGCACGACAACGCCACGTATCCTGCTGATCCGACCTGATCATCTGGGAGATTTGGTACTCACGACGCCAGTGCTACAAGCATTAAAGACACAGGCCCCAGATGCTCACATTACGCTGATGGTCGGCCCGTGGTCAAGGGAAGTTGTCGCACGACATCCCGCACTTGATAGTTTGATCAGCTGCCCCTTTCCCGGCTTCCAACGTGCTGCGCAGAGAGCGCTTGCTCCTTATACATTATTGCTGAGTACCGCGCAACAACTGCGGCAAGGCAACTACGATCTTGCAATCAACCTGCGGCCAGATTTCTGGTGGGGAGCCGCACTGCTCTACCTTTCAGGCATCTCCACGCGTATCGGCTATGCCCTGCAACCTGCTACACCGTTTCTCACACATGCATTGCCTTTCCATGCACCCGAACATGCAACCATCTCCAATCTGCGCTTAGCCAGCACCGCATTGCACATTCTTAGTTACGAGGCACTCACAGCACCTTATACCGCAGCACGTTACCCCTTACAATGCAAGCCAAGCAGTGCCGAATCTCAATGGGTTGAGCAACGTTTGCAGCATGTTGGTATTGCAACAGATACCCCTCTTGTTGTTATTCATCCTGGCACTGGTGCCGCTGTCAAACTCTGGCGTAATGCAGCCTGGATACAGATTGCCAACTATCTCGTTAACCAGTACCAGGCAAGGGTCGTACTCACTGGCAGTCCAGCTGAACAGTCTATGCTACAAGAAATAGCGCAAGGCGTGACGCCTGCACCTTATCTGATCGGCAACACGACTGTTGGGCAATTGGCGGCATTGTTACTGCGTGCACAGCTCGTGTTAGGTGTTGACAATGGACCGCTACATCTCGCCGTTGCCCAGGGTACGCCTACCGTTCAGATCTTTGGTCCCACTGATTCCCGCATCTTCGGTCCCTGGGGATTGCCAGAACGGCACATTGTTATCGCCTCTCCTGAACGTTGTCCCACATGTCCGGCCATACCCTGTGGTCGTCTGGATTTCTCAGCGGACGAATTAGCAGCGCATCCTTGCGTGCGTCTGGTGCCGGAGCAGCGAGTTTTAGCTGCTATTACCACCCTGTGGGAGAGTAATGTGCATAGAATATAGCAATGATAAGTTATCGAGCATCTTCTACCAACCACAGCCAAGAGGGAGACCGCCGGAGATGCACTGTTCAATTATGTTCTGCTAAGTTACTGCCGCTAGATTATGTCCACCAAGGGGAAACTGGATGGTTTGTAATTGAAGCTGTTTGGCCTGGTCGATGGTCAGCCAGTCATCTTGCAAAATGCCACCTGTATCTTGAGAATTCGGGTTCCAACTCCAAAATGTCCAACTGAAGCCGCTCGCACCTGTTCCCAGATAGCGCACCAGGGACGCGAACCACTGCTTGTCTTTATCTGTCCGTAGACGAGTGCCGAACTCGCCAACCCAGACGGGAGCAATACCATTCTTTTGTATATACCCCCAATGGCTGTCCCACACTTGCGACAAGTTCTGCGGATAATTCGCCGCCGCGAACCAGGATTGCTTATAGACTGAAGCAGGATAGTCATGCACTGAGTATACAAGCCGACCGGAGAGATTCAGCTGCACAGGATGCTCTCTAACACCCTTCAGATTACCACCCGCCCAGTAGCAATCGCCATTGCCCTGCTGCCCCTGTCCGCTAATACAATCTACACCCTCGACAAAGATCAGCCAGTTGGGGTTGAGAGCCAGGATGGCATTGCCCGCGCGCGTCGCTGCCTGTTGCCAATCGAGGTTCTGCTGTCCACAGCCCCAACAGGCAGGTTGGTGTGGTTCATTATGCAGATCCGCACCAATGATGTAAAGGTTATCTTTATAATGTTGCGCCAGCATTTGCCAGTCAGCGATCCATCTTTTCTCCGGGTAGGCGTCTGTGTACCATAAGCTTGACTGCGCGTTCGCAGCAGGACGGTGCTGATCCAGGATAATATGCAGCCCAATACTGCTAGCATAGCCGATGATCTTATCCATGAGCTGTAGACCCTGAAGCCCTCGCAAGTCCGCGTTTTTGCTATAATCAATACTATTTGGCTTGCTATTATTGTCAAACAACTGGTTGGAGTAAGGAAGGCGAATAGTATTGTAACCTGCATTCCTGATCTGATTGAGCATGTCCTGATAGCCTCGACTGTGTAGGCCATGCACAACGAATGTCTCTGTCTCAAAGCCAAACCAGTTGACACCCGCAATCCTTACAGGCTGATTATTCGCATCCAAGATCTGCGAGCCGTTCGTATGCCAGGGTCCTTGCCCCAGAAACTCACTCATGGGCCTTGAAGGTCCCGGTCCTGCCGCTTTGTTCATGAATAAGACAGCTCCTCCTGCCAACATCGCCAATACTGCTATAAGTAATCCTGCCAACAACAGATATGGACGCTTGACCGCAGGCTTCTGAGGAGTATGTGGTGCATGTAGCGGCTCCATTGGTTTATGATAGGGTGTCATAATGACCTCTTTCCTGATACTGCGCATTGTATAGGTACGGCCTATGGGGAAGGTAGTCGATGTTCTGCCAGTCACCTTTGAGTTGCTTCTTGCAGAGTACATCTGGATCTGTCACATCTCGGTCTATTGTAGCATTCGTATAGATGTGTGCACAGGCAAAGGGCTGTCCATTTCCTATTTATGCTAGTTAATTTGGCCCTTGTGGGGGGGTAGGGGGCTTACAATTATGAGACTCGCCTATTTACTGATCGGTATGAAGATCTACATGAGAAGGATTTTGTGGAAGCGCGCCAGACGAAAACGATGCTTCGGCACCACAGGCTCGGTCTCCCGCACTAAACTACAGAGCAGTTCTCCCAACAGGGGACCGAATTTAAAACCGTGTCCCGTTAAGCCACTCGCAAAGACAATGCGCGGATCATCAGGAACGTAGTCGAGAATGAAATGCTCATCCGGGCTAACATCATACATACAGGTATCGACATGCGCCAACTTAGCACTCTGGAGAGCTGGTATAAGGTGGCAAAGTCTAGCCGAGACCTGAGCTATAAGTTCATCATTCATGCGAGGCATCTCATCTGGATCTATCAATTCACCAAAGTTGTGAGAGGTTCCTTTGAACCAGCTGGGACCATGCCCAGTACAGGTACTGTGGATTGGGAAACCATAGAGATCATCAGCGAGAAATGCCGGAAAGGCATGTAACTCAAAGGACGAGAGTGGCAGATTCGCGTAGTATAAGATATACTGGCGCGTCATGCGTACTGGTAGATGCAGATCCCCCAGCAGGCGATGAACCCAGGGACCTGTCGCCAGGATCACACGGCTGGCCTGAAGTTCGTCCTGTGATTGCAGATGCAAGCGTATCGGGACATGGGGATTATGGTGAGAAATACGAGTCACACGCTGTCCCTCAAGGATATGTCCCCCAAGATCCCGTATTAGCTCTTTGAGCATATTTAGACAGGACGATGCGTGTAAAATACCTGCGTCGATGTTATACGTAAAAACATCGTAGTCTTTGGTATTAAATTGCGGAAATAGTTGGGCACAGGATTGACGCGAAATGTGCTCTGTTGAAAAACCAAGTTGACGTAGCAGATGATAGCTCGGTTGCGTGTAATTATCATCTTCTCTGCCTAGCACCAACACTCCCGTACGTGTATAAAGTGTGCGGCGGGCCGCTCGTTCCAGGTTCTTCCACCGATGCAAACTCAATTGCACCATTTGTGAGTAAAGTGCATCGTCGCCATATTCAAAACGCAACAACCTGGAGAGACCATGCGATGTCGCTCTCTTATGATCCACTGTTGCTTGTTCCAGCACAATTACATGTTTCATACCTTGCTTTAAAAGGGCATACGCCGTTGAAAGCCCCACAATTCCCGCTCCTACAACGACAATTTGCTTTTGGTGCACGATGTTATTAGCCTCCTATCGCTACTCATTGACATACGGCGATTATAGCAGAAACTATATTGGAGTTCAATACAACATGTGATTTTCTACCTAACATATGAAGAGCTTTAGCAATATTATTTACGTTGTTATATTGTAATAACAGTGTACTCTCTTTGTCTCACGTTGTGCGCCAACATGAAATTTTGTTGCCAAAAACAAAGGTGCTCAGTGTATGGCAAATGTGCGATGCGTGAGCATGGGCGCACGTCAATGTATTGCGCCCCTCGTGGGCGTAAATATTTCATAATCTGTGATCGTTGTGCTATCCTAAGAGAAAAAAGGAACGTAAGAAACAGACTTATGCAAGAAACGACTTCTCATAATACTTCTTCGCGATTATCTATCGCTCCTGCAAGTCGTATTTATGGTAAACCAGAGCTTCCTTCTTCTAAATATTACACACTCCGTTATTTGCTCGCCGCAACGCTAGCGGAGGGTGAGAGCCTGATTGCTTATCCTGCGGCGAGCGATGATAGCGATGCGCTCTTGCGTGGTTGTCGGGCATTAGGCGCAGAACTATCCTGGACTGATGAGCAACACCAGACGTTGCGCGTACGTGGCATACCAGGGATCAGTAGCGGGCGACCTCATGCTACGGGACCAATCACGATCAATGTTGGAAATGCCGGAGCTGTAGCACGCCTTCTCTTGGGACTGGGTGCACTCCTGCCAGAGATTACCTATACTACAGACCATCCCCAATCGCTGGGCAAACGTCCCAACCACGAATTATTGGAGGCGCTTACGTCTTTGGGTGCAACTTGCACGGGCACTGGACCAGAGGGCTGTCTGCCGGTAACTATACGCGGCGGGCAGATCCGTGGCGGGCGTGTGGCTATCTCTGGTGCTCGTAGCTCTCAGTATCTGAGCGCTCTGCTTTTCCTGGCTCCATTGATTGGAGAGCCGTTGGAGATAGAGGTGACAGATGGCTTAAAATCCCAGCCGTTAGTGCGTGCGACCCTAGAAGTATTGCAAGAAGCAGGGATCGTGATTGAACATGATAGTACATTGCGCCATTTCTCTATTGCAGCAGGACAGTGTTACCAGCCACGTCAGTATGTGATACCAGGTGATTATCCCTCGGCTGCATCTTTGCTGGCGCTCTGTGCCGCTTCAGATGATCCTGCCAGTGAGCTGCACCTCTCGCGTTTACGACCCGGCGAAGAGATTGGTGAAGCCTTATTGCAGGTGTTCCACGATATGGGTGCTGATCTACGGAGGACAGGCGACACGGTTATTTTACGTGGAGGTCGCCGTTTGCGTGGCGTTGAAGTCGATGGCGATCGCATTATTGATTGTATTCCGGTGCTAGTGGCGGCTGCTTGCTTTGCAGAAGGAGAAAGTGTTTTCTATAATATAGAGAATCTGCATTATAAAGAATGTGATCGTATTGACGATCTGTGTGCCGAACTGAGGCGAGCGGGCTGTGCAGTCTTGCCCCGCCAGGATGCAATCATTGTGCAGGGGCGTCCCCAAGGAGTCGAAGGTGGTGTCGTTGTTGACGGTCATAGCGATCATCGCGTCTTGATGGCATTAGCTATCGTTGGGTTACGTAGTCGGTGTGGTCTGACGTTAACTGGTGTGGAACATATCGCAAAGAGTTATCCGCACTTCTTTGCAGAATTGCAACGCCTGGGTGTTGAAGTGCGATATGCCTGAATTTTCTCGTTGATGCACCTGTGGTAAAATGGTCGCTGACATGTTACAATAACGAGCGGCCATTTCGGAGGATTTGCAGCATGCCTGACGAAAGACATTCTTCGATTACTTAGCCGAAAGGACAAGGGAAGGTGTATAGGTTTAAGGGCTTTGATAGTGCTGTATGTGGTGATGATATGGCAGCGCTAGAGGCAATAGTGAATGCCTGGATGGAGGGGGAACGTCCGCGCATTCGTCATGTCTGCCAGACAATGCGTGGTGAGCATATTCTATTAAGCTTTGTGTACGAAGATTCACGAGAGTTAGAACAGCGCGTTTCATCTTACACACATACAGGATTGACCGGAGGGCTACCGCGCATCTTCGACGATGACTTTGCCGATGAGCGCCCCACTACTCCTAGAATCCCTGCCACTCCACCGCCGATGCACTGATATCCGATAATTGATTAATTGCTCATCCCAAAGGATCTCTATGACGACTGCATACCTGATCTACACAACGCCTGAAGGCGAAATATGCGAAGAACGCCGTTTACAAGCGCTGGCCTTTCACAATCGTCCGCTGGAAGCTGCTGATCTAATCCCATTGCCGGATGGCGTGACGCTCTCTATGATGCCCGATCGTTTAGCCGTGGGCCGCAGTAAGAACGGTGGGCGGCAAGTTATTGCACAGTCTCGCGGCTGGGCTGTAGCTGCGCTCCTGCCGATTGGCTACACGCGCACATTGTTACCAGCTTATGAAAAAGTGCCGGATACTGAGCCGCTCCCATTCTTCGGCTATAGCGCCGTTGCGGGCCTGAACGGACGACTTTATGTAGCAGCTGTGCAGACCGATGATCCCCATAAATGGCATCCGCGCGCCTTCCCGCGCCACAAGCTGGAACGGCTAGTGCGTGCAAAGCAGGCTGCATATCCTGAGAACCGTGTCGTGCAGCAACACGCGCATTGTGCCCTCGACTATGCGTGTCCCACCGCCAGTAATCTGTTCTTTGGCCGTTGGGAGATGGCTATCGCAGTCTCGCCAGGCTGTAATGCGCGCTGTATTGGCTGTATCTCCAAGCAAGAAGAAGAGAATCTGATCTCGCCCCAGGATCGCCTGACCTTTATTCCTACTGTTGATGAGATTGTAGAGGTTGCGGTACCTCACCTGGAGAGTGCAGAAGAGGCAATTGTCAGTTTTGGGCAAGGCTGCGAAGGTGAGCCATTATTGCAGTGGCGGCGTATTGGACAGGCGATTAGTACTATACGCAAACAGACCACTAAAGGGATCATCAATATCAATACAAATGGTAGCAATCCACGCTGGTTGCAGCACCTCTACGATGCAGGATTAGACACTATCCGTGTCAGTACCATTTCCGGTCATGTAGAAACCTATACGGCTTATTATCGTCCTGTTGGCTATCGCTTTGAGGATGTTAAAGAGTCGCTCAAGCGTGCGCGTGATGCAGGTCTGTATAGCTCGATTAATCTGCTGTGCTTCCCTGGCTTAATCGACCGCGAGCGTGAAGTAGAGGCGCTGCTCTCTCTAGTGCGTGAAACAGGGCTACGCCTGATTCAGTTGCGCAACCTCAATATCGATCCCGAAGTGTTCTTGCCACGTATGCCGGAGTTAGAGACGATGGGTAAGGCGCTGGGGATACGCGCGCTGATTGAGACGCTACGCCGCGAGGTGCCTGATGTGGAAGTGGGGAATTTTTCGCGAGCCATTAAGCGAACGGCCAATACACCTGTATCGTCATAGCGATGAGGGAACTTTTATAAGCTGTTGTTCGTCCCTCCTTAAATAGAAAGTATAGTTCCATTTGCAAGTTCATGCAGGAGCTATTCGTAAGGAGAGACTTTTCATATGCATTACATAAAGTCACCGAAGACATGGTTTCTACTTCTGTTAGGGTTGATAGCGCTGATCGGTATCCCATTAGCCTATTATTACACTACGCAGGCATTTGCCTCTGGTAGTCTTCCATGTGGCAAGCAGACGATTTATGGGGGAACCGTACTGAGCATTGCACCGCACGTGGTGAAAACGCATAATCCGCGTGAGAGACAAACGAACAGTGTGAGTATGGTAGTGACGGTAGATGACGCAACTCATTTCTATCGGCAGCAAGGGAAGAGTTGCCAGGAGGTGAAGTTCAGTGATTTGCAGGTGGGGCAAAATCTGAAGGTGTTCTCCAGGTATGATATGGTTATTGCGGTTTATCCGGTGCCGATTACAGCTTCTGCTGTGGTGATTGTGGGGTAGTGGAGGTGGTAGGGGAGGCAAGCAAACACCTTTCTTTGATTGCCTCTCCTATCACCACCTATCACATGCCAATTTGGAGTGACAAAATGGTCAACCTCATCAGGAATTATTCTTCAGTTACCTCTTCATCTGTGTCATCATCCTGCTCTTGCTTGGCGAGTAATTCAAGCAATGCATCCATATCTCCATTTGTATAAATTTGCGCTAAAAGCGTCAAATAGTTCATCCTAACCTGCTGTGTCTGAGGATGATGGGCTCCCAACTGCTCTTTACTGATGTGCAGCGCTCGCACATATAATGGCTCCGCCTCGCTATACTTGCCCTGGCTCTGATACAAATACGCCAGATTGTTCAGGCTCGTTGCGGTATCAGGATGATGGGCTCCCAACTGCTCTTCACGGATGTGCAGCGCTCGCACATATAATGGCTCCGCCTCGCTATACTTGCCCTGGCTCCCATAAAGGCTCGCCAGATTGTTCAGGCTTCCTGCTGTTTGAGGATGATAGGCTCCCAACTGCTCTTCACGGATGTGCAGCGCTCGCACATATAATGGCTCCGCCTCGCTATACTTGCCCTGGCTCCCGTAAAGGCTCGCCAGATTGTTCAGGCTCGTTGAGGTATCAGGATGATGGGCTCCCAACTGCTCTTCACGGATGTGAAGCGCTCGCACATATAATGGCTCCGCCTCGCTATACTT
>VBJK01000013.1 GCA_005879655.1 Chloroflexota bacterium
TGCTAAAGGCCCAGGCCGATTGGCCTAGGTGGTTGGCGGTTATCCAAACCAAGGCCAACCACAATGACGTCTGGGGCTATATCAAACCCACACTCAACAGCAATGAGGAGAGGCCAGAGCTTCTTAAGCCGTCTCCTCCGGTGGCCAGGACCTATGCAACCAATCCTGACGCTCTTCCAGAACCTACAACCAGATCCCTCACAGCAGAGCAGTTCAAACGCTACGAGATGGACTACAAGATCTATAAGGACGAGCTGAAGGAGTGGAAGCTCAAACAGGCCACCATCAATGATATAGATGACTATATCATGCGCACCACGGGCACCTATTGGTCCACCATCGAGAAGGTCCAGGGCGTTAAGGAACGCCTGAAAGCCTTGGAGGATCATGTGGCCCCGTCCACCTATGCTCGAGAGCAGGACGTTCTGGCCAGATATGAGTCTGTCAGACGTTCAGCGAAGGCCACCAAGACAGACGAATGGCTAAGGCAGTGGGAAAGCACTCTGAGAGACCTCAAGGAGCGCAAGCTGCCAGAAGCAGACGGAATTCGTCCAACCCGAGCCTTCCTCCAAGCAGTTGAGAAGATCCAGCCAGCATTTGCCCTACACTGGACCAACACCATTGAATCCAAGGCTGTTATGTCTCCAACAGCCAACCTGGCGCAGGAGATCCCAGACGGCTTCCAGATAGCCAAGATCTTCAGGAACCAGGTTAACCTGAGCAACACTAAGGGAGCCTTCTCGGCGGCAACCCTGCAGGGCGAAGAAGCTCCACCAGACGGCCAGACCCAGGCCCAAAACCAGGGGCAGGGCCAGAGACGCCAGAGATGCTTTGAGGGCTGCGGCAGACATACGATCGAGCGTTGCTTCTATCTCAATAAAGATATTAGATCTGAAGGATGGAAGATGGGCTCTGGAAGGGCTAAGATCGTGATGAAGGGTCTTCAGCAGAACAAGGAGCTTCGGGATAGGTACAAAGATGCCTACAAAGAGATCGAGGCCTTCCTGAAGGACCAGAACGACCAGAAGAAGAAGGAGGGCAAGCCACAGGATGAGAAGACCTCAGGGGAACAACAGAAGGCCGTTATAGGGTCTGCTGCTGTGGGAACAGCTTCGTTTGCAACCCAGGACACCTCCTTCTCAAAATCCAGCTATTCTCTAGCTAACAGCTTCATCCTAGACTGCGGTTCGCCTATTCACATCTGCAACGACCTCAACCGGTTCGATCAGGAGACCTACCAGAAGCAAGATCGGGTTGAGCCCGTTCTCACAGGCGACAGCTGCTCATATGTAGAAGGATATGGCAGTGTCAACATCAATATCAACACACCTATCGGCCAACAGCTGTTCCAGCTACGAAACGTTGCCTACATCCCCGGTTTCCACACCAACGTGGTGTCCCACAGAAAGCTTAGGCAGGCAGGATATCACTGGGACGACGTTAACCTAAGGGTTAAGCAAGACAATACCTCTGAGACGGTTTTTTACGTAGAAGAGGTTCATGAGCAATATGTGGTGGAACACAATCCTCATTCTGCGACAGCAGCATTCCCAGTCTCGTCTCGAGCTCCCAGACCACCACGAGAAGCTGATGCCTATCGGTGGCATCTCCGGATGGGGCATCTGGGCAAGGAAGCTCTGGAACGGCTGATGTCTAACGTCTATGGTGTCAAGATTCGAGGTCCGATCATCTTCAACTGCGAGGCCTGTGTCCAAGGAAAGGCTAAGAAGAACATCTCACGGCGCCAGCCAGCCAGAATGGCTCCCAGACCACTGTGGCGTATCCATTTCGACCTATTTCACCTGGAAAACGCCTATAACCAGATGAGATATGCCCTGGTTATCAAAGATGAGTTCTCAGGCTATATTTGGGTCTATGTTCAGCCCGGAAAGACTCAGGATGAGTTCCTCCAAGCACTTAAGGCCTTTTCTAGGATGATTCGAGCTCAATATGACCTACACATCTGCCGAATTCGCCGGGACAACGAAAAATCACTGGGAAAACAGTGGGATGAATGGATTAGGCGCAAGGGAATCAAGGAAGAGCCTGGCCCACACCACACGAAACAGCCTGTTGGAAGCGGCGAGCGAGCTGGGGGGGTAATCCGCCCACGAGCTCTATCTATGCAGCTCGCTGCTCATCTTCCTGGAGAGCTATGGCCCGAAACATGGCAAGCAGCTGCCTATATCCACAACAGATCGCCCCGGGAGCAGAATATCTGGAAGACGCCACGAGAGACACTGCTAAAATGGCTCAGGGCCAACAACAAGGACGTGGCTGACCTAATGGACCAACCAGACACCACGAATCTCTACACCTATGGCTGTCGAGCCTACCCCATTCGAAACGAGGTTCTGGCGGACCAGGACAGAGTGGTCAACAAAACCCGACCTCGAACGCACATCGGCTATCTCGTTGGCTATCAGGGTAGCAACATCTATCGCATATGGGTTCCACAGAATAGCGAAATCGTCGCCGTTCGCGACGTCGAGTTCAACGAGGATGAGAGGTTTGACCCGAACGAGGAACCAACGCGTGAACACCGCCTACGAGTCTACAGAAATAACCCTGATGGAGTTGAACCTCTTCCCCACACACATTCATCTCGAGATCTGGATTCAGACTCTGAAATCGGGTCAATTATTGTTATAGGTGATGGAAACGACGATGGATTCGATTCAGGCGAATCTGACGACGAATCTGACTATGAAAATGAGCCTGGAGATTATCCTACACCTGAATCGATGGAAGAATAGGCTAATCTCGATATTTCGTCAGATTCGAGTCCTGCTGTAACACCTGAACCCTCTTCCGAGCCAGATCCTGCCTCTATCGAGTCTGAACCGTCTCCTGAGCCTATTCTGACCGATTCCTCGTTATCTCGAGCTGAAATATCCTCATTTTTCTCTTCTAAGCCTTCTCAGCCTTCCCAAAGACGAATAAGATATAAAAGAACTATAATTTCACCTAAAGAATCAGCTCATCGTCTCCACCGGAGAGACCTTCCACCAGCTCCCAGAGGCTGGAAGGACCTGCAGAAACACCCCAAGAAGCGAGAATTCCTGCTGGCTTGTAACAAAGAGTGGGAGGCGTTGACCAACATGAAGATTCTCGACATTATCGAGAGATCCCAAGCAACCATTAAGCCTCTCCCGTTAACATGGCGATTTCTCTACAAATTCGACAAGCACGGCTTCCTGCAGAAGTTCAAGGCTCGAATCTGTGTCAGAGGCGATCTCCAGCCGTTTTCAGAGAAGGAAACCTACGCTGCAACGCTAGCAGGCAAGTCATTCAGGATGCTAATGGCTCTGGCAGCCAGATGGGACCTTCAGATCCATCAGCTTGACGCTGTTAACGCCTTCCCCAACAGCGAGCTCGACGAGGAGGTCTATGTCGAGCTTCCAGACGGATATAAGCTCACGGGCAAGGTAGGTCGCCTGCTACGTGCCCTATATGGGCTACGGCGATCTCCCCTATTATGGCAGAAGCTCTTGTCGGGCGCCTTGACCGAGCTAGGCCTGCAAGCAGGCAAGGAAGAGCCGTGTCTCTTCCTAACGGACCATCTCATCGTCTTTTTCTTTGTCGACGACATCTGCTGTATGTTCAGAGCCTGCGACCAGGCCATAGCAGACACATTTCAGAAAAATCTCGCCAGCCGATTCAAGATCAGGGATCTAGGAGAGCTCAGGTGGTTTCTGGGCATTCGAGTGGTCCGAGACCGAAGCAGACGACGCCTGTGGCTGTGTCAGGACAGCTATATCGAGGCTGTAGCTGCTCGGTTTAACCTCATCGTTGATGAACCGCCGGCCACCCCTATGGGAATGAAACACCTGGTGGCTAACGAGGACATAGCAGATGCAGCCACCACTCACCTTTATCAACGGAAAATCGGCTCTGTCCTCTATCCTGGCAGCCGCCAACCGATGCATCCAATATCTATATGGCTCTCGCCATCTGGCTATTCTGTTTGACGGCCTGGATAACACGGAAGAGAAGGCATTCAAGGTCTACACCGATTCGTCATTTGCCGATGACCAGCAGGATAGGAAATCCACGCAGGGGTATCTTCTAACCCTGTTTGGTGGACCCATTGCCTGGAAATCTGGCAAACAGTCAACCGTGACCACGTCCTCGACCGAGGCAGAGCTCCTAGCCCTATCCACGGCGGGGAAGGAAGCAATAGCTGCTGTTCGCCTGTTCCGGGACGTTCGCCTGCAGCTGAATGAGGATCTCACCATCTGGTGTGATAACAAGCAAACGATCAGGCTCGTCAACCAAGATATGATGCGGATTCAGACCGCATTAAGACACGTCGATATCCACAACTGCTGGGTGCGTCAAGAGGCCAAAAAGGGAAGTTTCGAGGTCAAATATCTTCCCACAAACGAGATGCCTGCAGATAGGCTAACCAAGGCCCTTGATCGAGGCAAATTTGGCCGGTTTGTTGCCCAATTAGGGCTCTCACCTCTCCCCGAGGTCGAAATTGCCTAATTAGGCAGTGTCAGGATGAGCAGGTTGACGGCGGCAGATTAACGAGACTAAGAACGTTCAGATTGCAGCAGATTGAGCACTTCTAACGCAGATATCTGGAAGATATCGTTTGTGCGTCAACTGCAGCAGAAGCAACGCCGGATTAGCGTTCTTCCAGCGCCGAGATCACGTGACTGCTAATCCTGACCAATCACATTCAACCAACCGGCCCATTTCATCTCGATTGTTCGTTCTGCAGATTCAGACCTGAAAACGCGAAATCCGAGGAGTTTTTCAAAATCAGTTCTGTTTTCCTATTCCGGTTAGATTGCCGAGTTCTTGGCGACAGCTTGGCGCTCTTCCTTCTCGTTGCAGCTGGGTCTGCAACACCACGTTCGTTCTGCAGATAAGGCAGATTCTGCCCTATCTGGGGGGGTATGTCAACGGCAATCCCGATTGCCTAATCCGGTTAGATCCACACATCTTGGCAACAGAGCAGAATTGACTTCCCACCACCGGCCCGCCATTATCGTCTAACAAACGGCTGTTTTGCCTCAGATATGAGACGGTAACAGCAGCAGATATGAGACGGCTAATGGTGGTGGAACAGGTCCTGCAACGGCAGCTGCAACAGACGAGATTGCAGGATGGCAGATAAGTGTCTGCAGCAGATGTATATAGATCGCTAACATCTTCCCATAGTTGACAGAACAAGCTCTTCTTGCACCCCAGATTGACTCCTGCACGATTCTGTTGCA
>VBJK01000166.1 GCA_005879655.1 Chloroflexota bacterium
TGGCGCTTAGATTACCAGGCGACTGATAAACAATTGACTGGATGCCACTACGCGTTGCAACGTGTGCCTGGCTAACCATGTAGTGTAGCATGGCTGAACAAAGGGGTTTGCACTCTATGTTTAACCCATATGCTGATCTCATCAAACAAGCATTGGAAGAAGATGGCGCATTTTATGATATTACTACCCTAAGCACTGTTCTTGCCTCACAACAGGCAAAGGGAAGTATTATTACACGACAGGCCGGTGTCATCGCTGGTTTGGCGGTGGCCGCCGAGACATTTTGTACACTTGATCCACGTATTGTAGTTGAGTTGTTAGTGCAAGATGGAGCCTCTGTGCAGTCTGAAGATGTGCTCGCCCACCTGACTGGTCCAGCAGGCTCCCTCTTGAGTGCGGAGCGTGTGGCTCTGAATTTTCTGGGGCGACTCTGCGGCATTGCTACATTGACTGCCCGCTGTGTGCAGGCTGTGAAGGGAACGCGTGCTCGTATTCTGGATACGCGCAAAACGACACCCGGCTTACGCGCTCTGGAGAAGACGGCGGTCAGGTTGGGAGGAGGGAACAACCACCGTTTTGGCTTGAGCGATGGCATTTTGATCAAAGATAACCATATTAAAGCTGCGGGAGGCATCGCGCAGGCGGTGGCTGGCGCGCGGCGTATCGCTCCTCACTTGATGAAGGTAGAGGTTGAGTGCGAAACGCTCATGGAAGTGCAGGAGGCGCTGGATGCCGGTGCTGACGTGGTGCTCCTCGATAATATGCATATTGAGATGATGCGTAGCGCCGTAGAGTTGATACGTCATCGTGCGCCTCAGGTACTGATAGAAGCTTCGGGCAACATTGGAATACAGACAGAGCGTCTGGTTGCCGTTGCTGCTACTGATCTGGACTTTATTTCATTGGGTGCATTGACACACTCGGCACCCAATTTTGATGTTTCGTTGGAATTTGCGTAATTGTCGTCTTTTGTTGCCCACGCGGCCCCAGGTAAGGAGGAAACATATGCCTATAAAAACTGAATGCGCAGAGAGCCAGGAAACACGAGTACTGCCCCTGCTTTCGTCACAGACGCGTAGCAAGCATGATCTTTCAAAGCGCAGTGATGTGCTGCCGGTCAAGTATGCAGAGATGAGTAGTGAGGAATTGGATCGTCGCATTAGTGTTGCCAAAGCTACGTTGGGAGAGCGGCTTGTGATCCTTGGTCATCATTACCAGCGCGACGAGATTATTAAATATGCCGATTATCGCGGTGACTCGTTCAAGCTGGCTCAGTTAGCGACCAGGCATCCTGATGCAGATTATATTGTCTTTTGCGGCGTGCATTTTATGGCGGAGAGCGCTGACATTCTCAGTCAACCACATCAGAAGGTGATCCTGCCCAATCCTACTGCGGGCTGTTCGATGGCTGATATGGCCAATATTGCTGAAGTCGAGGAATGTTGGCAGATGCTTACGGATCAACTGGGTGAGGATGCCGGGATAATCCCGGTGACGTATATGAACTCTGCGGCCAACCTTAAAGCGTTTTGTGGGCGTAACGGCGGTATTGTCTGTACCTCGTCGAATGCTCCTGCTGTTATCAGGTGGGCATTTGAGCAGGGGCAACGGGTGCTCTTCTTCCCTGATGAGCACTTAGGACGCAATACTGCACTCAAATATGGCATTGCAGCGGATCAGATGACGGTCTGGAATCCGAAGAACCCATTGGCCTCAGTCGATGCTGAAGAGGAGGTTGCACGCGCCAAAATTATACTTTGGAAGGGCTATTGTTCGACGCATATGCGCTTCAGTGTACAGCAGATTGAGCAGGCCCGTGCACACTATCCCGATATCAGGATTATCGTACACCCAGAGTGCCGTCGTGAGGTGCTAGCAGTGGCTGACCTCTACGGTTCGACGGAATATATCATTGAGCAGATTGAGAAGGCCCCGGCTGGTAGCAAGTGGGGGGTAGGTACGGAGATTAATCTGGTACACCGTATCGCTCAGGAGCATCCAGAGCAGTTCATCTTCTGCCTAGATCCGATTGTCTGTCCTTGCTCTACCATGTATCGCATTCATCCGGCGTATCTCGCTTGGATATTGGAGGCACTGGTGGATGGTGAGGTAATTAATCAGGTCTGCGTAGATGCTGAGACGGCGTATTGGGCACGCGTAGCTTTGGAGAGGATGCTCGCGTTGCCGTTGAAACTCGCTTCTTAACAGGCTTCTATATGGGGAAAAACTGCAACAATAGTATACGGTTGTTGCAGTTTTTCATGATTGGTATAAACTACTTTGCATACTGGATCAGAGCAATCATACCACCCATTTCCTCACCACTCTGACCTGGATTCATCAAGTGCGAGAGAATGTGACAGTGGAGTGGATAGATACTACCGGGAGCCGCCCAGGCGTTAAAAACGATGTCATACGTTTCTCCGGGTGCTACCTGAACGGTATCTTTCTCGACTGGCTGGTTTAACAAATGTCCATCCTCAGCCATTACCTTAAAGGTATGTCCATGCAGGTGTATCGGGTGCATCTGAATGGCATCGACCCCAATGAGGCGAACATGAACGGTCTGGCCGTGTTTAACCAATATTGGTTGAGTATCAGGGAAGCTTTTGCCATTGATCGTGTAGAAACTGCCCATCATACCAATAAATTCGGTATATTCGACATCACCATGGATAGCACTCGCCGCTTCAGGGGTAGCTGGCCGAGGATCAACCAGGAAGGCTCCGAAGAACCCATTGGGTTCCTGTTCCATATCGTCATAGTGGCTATGATACCAGTGTGTACCGACATCTTGATCGTGGACAGTAAAGTTATACTCGAACGTGTGTCCTGGCTGGATGGGCTCCTGTCCTATGCCTGGTACGCCATCCTGGCTGCTTGGGACTTGTAGACCATGCCAGTGAACGGCGGTCGCTTTAGGAAAATGATTCATGAAGGTGATATGAATACGGTCGCCAGCTGTCACACGAATAGTGGGTCCTGGAACGGTCTCGTTAATCGTCCAGGCCAGGACACGTTGTCCACCAGTAACCTCCCACATGACTTGGCGTGCCATAAAGGTAAAGTGTTTCGCGCCATCGGGATCGAGCGTGTAGGTTGCCGGTTGGCCACCGTACTTCTCGGTAGCATTCGGAACGCCAGCGGTAGACTGCCCATGATCCATATTATTCATGGCAGACGAATTGCCACTGCTCCCACTATTTGCTATATCATGCGAAGCCGAGACCATTGACGCACCTATGCCGTAGCTGAGCAGGGCAACCATGAGAATGATAGCGATAAAAGCAACCCCGTATGGTGAGAACCACCCCTGTTGAGGTGTAGATGAGCGAGGCGCTGGCGAATAGACGATATTCCCCGGTAGATTATCCGCAGAAGTTGTTGGGCGCGGAGTTGTTTCCGCTACTTGATCTTTGTCATGTACTAACATGAGCTTTTTCTACCTCTTTGCCAGATTTGGCTGTATAAATACTCTCTTTTGGTTCGCTATTTACGAGTATAGGCTCGTTAGTTCACAAATGGATCACAGTAGTGGAGGAGAACGCTCACAAATGGGTCACAGTTATATAGCCTTGTCAGGTCCCGTTTTCCCTCTGGTGGTCTCAGCGTAACCGTGATATGCTTCTCACAGAAAATTAACATTTTGTGAAGGAGATTCATGTGGTTGATACAATAATCCAGGAGCAACAGCCTGCTCCTGATTTCACCCTTCCGGCCATCGGGAGCGACGATGTGGTAAAAGACGGCCAGGTGCAGTTAAGCGCCCTTAGAAATCACATTACTGTGCTTTATTTCTACCCAAAAGACGACACCCCCGGTTGTACAATCGAAGCATGTGGCTTCCGTGATGCAAATCGCACGATGCAGCAGCGTGGTATTGTCGTGCTGGGTATCAGCAAGGATAGTGTCAAAGCGCATCAAAAATTCGCAGAGAAATATCATTTGCCTTTTACGCTATTATCTGATACCGATGCTGCCGTTGCCCAACTCTACGATGTATATAAGGAGAAAAGCATGTTTGGCAAGAAGTATATGGGTGTTGCGCGTGCTACCTTTCTCATTGATAAAGAGGGGATCGTGCGTAAGATATGGCCCAAAGTCAATCCTAATGGCCATGCAGAGCAGGTATTGGCTACGATAGATGCATTGCAGCTTTAGCTGTAATGAATGAAGTATTAAATCAATAATATTATAAGCGTACTAAAAGCAGCAAGGACTCCAATCGAACATGTGCGCTTGCCCGATTGGAGTCCTTGCTGCATGCCGTTATTGAGGAGAATCGTTTTCTCTCTCCATGTCGAGCATCAATAAGTTGTTATTTCGCGCAGCATGTTGCCAAGCTCCCGCACATCGGATTTGTCTTTATAGGGACTTTGCAATAGCCGCCCGTGAAGATCAACGATAATGGCAATATTTATTGTAGAGCTTACATCCTGGCATACAGTCAGTGCTCTTGTGGCTCGCTTGGTGGCTTCCTGATACTGTTCTAATCCTATATAGACATCTGCTGCGATAATATCCAACCATGCTTGGTTGCGGGTTAAATGCTTGCCTATATTTCTCTGTTGCAATCCTTCCATAGTGGTTAACTCTTGTAGCGCTGTACCAGTTCTTCCTTGCACACTAAGCCCTCTGGCTTTTTCACTGTGGTACAGGTCTCTACTGAAGTGTAGTAGCGAGCCAGTAACAAGATGCCGTTCATACGGGTCATCAATGCTCTCGCAGTCTACATACTGCTCGGCTTCGTCTAACAGTGTCATAGCAAGTGCTGACACTCCCCCTCTACTTGAGCTACGGGCTGCATGCGCTCGTGAGAGCTGTACATCAATGACGCCTATTAGCTGCGGATGGAGGCTTGTCTCAGTCTCCTCTCCTAATTTTTTCGCACTCTCAAGATCGCGGATAGCAGCGTTGATATGATCTAGCTGGACTTGGAAAATCCCTTGCTCTGTAAATGTTCCGTACGTTCCCCATACTAGGTAGGTACGGCCTCTTGTATAAAGTCCCGCTGCTACTAGGTCGATGTCTTGCGCCGCTTTCGCAGCCCTGACAGCTTGGTTTGCGTAGTAATGGGAAAGTTTGAAATTGCGTTGATCCCGCACGACTTTTGCTGCGAGAATAAGGTAGCTGAACAACAGCTCCCGTATGTGATACTGTAAATCCCCCCGTGTCTGAGCTTCTAGGCTCTCAAGGTCGCGTATATCAGCGTTGATCTGGTCGAGTGTGCTTTGGGCATGGCTCGTATAGTGCAAAGTTAAAAATGTGCGAATATTCTTCTGGTATTTGGTGGTGTCTACAACGATCCTGGGAAGTACCGTATAGCTGGTTGCTAGGCTCATGCCTGTCTCCGATGGGTGTGGTTGTATCACCATCTCCTCAAGCGTTGCCAGCCCGAACAGCATCGGGGGAATATTGAGTAAACGCGCTATGAGTTTTCGCTTGTTCATGTCGGTTGGGACTTCGTTTTCTCGTTCCATTCTGGATACCTGCCTTATCGAGATAGGGCTACCATCGGGTTTTGTCTCTTTCCCATAGGCTGCGGCAAATTGTTTTTGGCTCAGGTTAGCTTTCTGCCGGAAGTAGTGCTGTACTTGCCCGAAATCAGGCCAACCTGCCCACTCCCCTGTTTGCTGTACATCGAAGGGACCGAACTCGCCACCTGTTCCCCAATAGATAGCTCTTGTTGGACTTAATGTTGTCATGATCACATCCTTTTTTATACGATATAACTTCCTGAGTTGTCGAGGGTGCCAGTATACGAAAAAGTGATCTACCTGTCTAGCCAACCTTGTAATGATATAGACGTTCTAGCGTCTTGTTTTTTCGACGCTCTAACTTCTACTATGCTCTGAGGAAAAGTCCAACCAGCTTGAGTCGTATTATACTGCCAGTAATGTACTCGCTTGCCCATGTAGCGCTTGGTTGTGGGGGACAACTAGTGGCGGCTATGACAGCTCGGTCGCCAGTACATCGTCTGGGGGTTGGACAACGCGCCCATTTATTTGTCCAGCCCGCATTCCCCCCGCTACATCCAGTAGGAAGGTCGTATTGTATTAAATGTCGCACTATGACGACTAAGGAGTAAAGATGAAGCAAAAAACGTTACCCCAAGCCAACTTCAGTTTTACGGATGCCAAGATACTAGTGCCTATTCTTTCGCTGTATGGATCATGGATACCTACTATTTGCCGGTCGCACGCGAATCTGGCGCATAAGATGAAAGTCATTGAGCGACTACAGGCAAAGCTTGCAAACCTTCAGCAAGCTCAGGAGCCTAACACCAATGCGGTGATGTTTTTCGTCACGCATGATGAAGTGGACGTGCTTACGAATGCTCTCAAATATCTCATAGACAGTGCAGAGCACATTTTCCCGCCATCACCGGCACTCAACCAGTTTGTCAAAGAATGCCTCCAGGTAGCTACCTATCTTACGAATACGTTCAGTTAGTTTTATCTTATGAAAAGTCTAAGCCCCACTAGGTGAAGCATAGACTTCCCTAGTAGGGCTATATCTATGCGCTATTAAGCACAAACTTCGCGCAATCTGCTGATAAGGCGAGTGCGAGCGCAGAGCTGGCATTTCACAATTGCTTAAATTCGGCATCAATCTTTTGTATATGTAGGCGGCGAGTTTGTGCTCGCTCTATGATGGCTTGCTCCTCATCGTCTGCGGCTACCAGAGGCGGGACAGGTGTTGGCTTACCGCTCTCATCCAGAGCAACGTAGATCACATAGCTACTGGCAATCTGGCGAATTTCTCTGCTGATCAGATCTTCTGCCGTCACCTCTACTCCAACCTCCATACTTGTCCTCCCCACGTAGCGCATCTCGCAGTTAACGGAGACAAGATCTCCAATAAAGGCCGGTGCCAGGAAATCGAATCTTTCAACCCTGGCCGTTACTGCGCCAGGACACTGACTATGCTTTATCGCTACAATGCCAGCTGCTTCATCAACCATACGCATGATGACGCCACCATGCACATTGCCCAGGTTATTGGCATCGGCTAGCTCCATCAAGCGTCTGATCGTGCTGCGTGAGTAGGCAATACTATGTCCCTGTGTAAGATCTGCCTTTGGCAGGGTTTTATACCTATTAGCTATTCTCTCAAATGGATTCATGTGTTTTGTTACTCCAATAAAAAATTCATGCAAATGAGCATAGTTGTATTATGCCACAACCTTCGTTTGGTCTGCGGGTTATGGGAAAAAATATTTTGGTCCAGATTTTTTTTCCGCTTTTTTCCACTTCATAGGTATTTCTTATGGTAGAGACCGAAAAACCAATAAGTCAAGAGCTTCCTAAGAGAGGAGAAAATACTTATGGAAGAGCGCTTCATTACATCCGCATTGAATAAGGCACAATTGTTAACCTTTTTGGGAGTGCCGCAGGCGACCAAAATTACCAAGCAGCAACTGGTGACGCAATTGCTAGAGCTGATAGCAACGAACGTCGATGAAAAAAACCGGCTTCTGGATATGTTTCCGCAAGAGCTAGCGGTATCACCGTTTGAGTTAGAAGAGCTGTTAGGGTGCACAAAAGATGAGCGCCAGCGTTGGGTGAAGGAGGGCAAGCTGCCCGTATTGGAGTACCGTCACTTCAGAAAGGGTGGTCAGGATCTTGAGTATCCGGTGCATGAGAGGAAATTGATACTGGCCCTCTCGCAAGATACCATCGCGCAATGGCGAGCTGAGCATCAGGAGCAGGTACGGGTACATAGGAAGGCAGGTGTACAGAAAGCGGCTCGCCAAAAGCAGGTGAACCAGCAGGCGCGGCGCAACTTCCTCGCTGAGTGGCAACAGACGGTCGCTACGTGGCGGCAGCATGCAGATCCTGAATTAGTGGCTGTGCTGGTACTCTCGTTCTGGACGGTATGGGCATCGCGCTGGGCGAAAGAGAATCAGGTGAAGAGCCGTCGCGCTAGGAAGTACACGACACTCTATCTCGCACGGAGCGGCGAATGGTACGAGCGCAAGGATCAAGCGCTACACCTGCTGGCCAGGACTCCTTACGTACAGGTGTCTTTTTATCGTCCTATTGATCCTGATAAGCGCTATCTCTGGCTGTGTGAGGAGCACTACGAGCTGAAACGCGAGGGTTACTATGAGGATATCTGGGACTTTTTCTACACGCATGCGGCAATGATCAAGCAGTGTCCTGATTGCACTGTACAACAGGAGAAGGATTACTACTCCCTCTATTACTTGGAAGTAGCAACACAAGCATTAGCGGATGTTCGTTTCTCATTTCATTTACCCTACCCTCTAGGCAAGACCTGGCTACCAAAGCCGAACGAGCTGCGTAGGGTTGAGCACATGGAGCAGCAAGGCATGTTTCGCTTTGGGAGAGCGCTTTTTCCTAATGAGAAAGTGATCTACCGTGAGCAGGAGGTACTGACACATTTTCAACAAGCGCTGGCTATCGTACAAGCCTTTTATCCTGTTGAGCAACCAGATAGTGGTGCACTAGTCGTATCGAATACTCATCATGAGATAGTCGAAGAGAAAGAGTTATAGACGAATTTATGAAGAGATGGTTGTCTGGGAGGACGATAATGCGTCACAAAGCTGATATTTTGATTATGGCCAGGAAGCTTTTCAGCCAACATGGCTATCATGGTACAAGTATGCGCGAACTGGCCAGAAGCCTGGACTTACGCGAAGCAACGCTCTATGCGCATATTATCTCAAAAGAAGAGATTCTGTGGGAAATTGTTCATCAAGCTGCCCATGCATTTCTCTCGCATGCCGAAGCTGTTCCTGTGGATCTACCTCTAGAGGAACAGTTGGAGCGCTTAGTATATGGGCATCTGAGGATCATCACGTACGAAAGGCACGCAACCACTGTCTTTTTCAATGAGTGGAGATGTCTCTCGCCGGAGCGGCAAGAGAAGATAAAGGAGCTGCGTGACGCTTATGAAGCGTGTTTCCAACGTGTGATCGAAGAGGGCGCGCAGAGGGGACTGTTTCAGGTCGCTGATGTGCGGCTGGCAACGCTGTTCGTCCTTTCAGCATTGAATTGGGTTTATCAGTGGGTGAACCCTGTGCGCAAGCTTACCATCAAACAACTGGCCGATGCGTATTTTGTCTTTATCATGCAGTCCCTCAAGGCAGATGTGTCCAGGGATTAGGCAAGCTATGCAAGATTTTCGTTGAGATATGTGGGCCAGGATCTTTTGGGATGAGAATGTGTCATTTGACACTGAACGGCGCTGTTTGTACTGGCATATACTATGCATAACCCTTACTGGTGGTCATATAACTCTTATTCTCAAGGAGGGGGCTATGGTACGCAATCTTTACCGTTTTTACCTTTATATTGTCTATATTGCTTTACTATGCTTTATTGTCGCAGCTCTACGTGGCTTGCTGTCAGTGGCGTTAGCGTTTACGCCGCTGCGTGGAAGTGCGGGGACGTTGCCAGACCATACGCTGGTGGTGCAATCCATCTCTTTTGCGGTGATCGCGCTCGTGATTGCGGGTGCACTGGCTGCTTTGCATTACTGGCTCATCCGTCGCGATGTGAGCAGTGATGCTACGGCTGGTGCGAGCGCTATTCGTTCGTTTTTTCTCAATATGACCGAGGCTCTAGGGATAGCGGTCGCGGTTCCCCTCATCGGCTTCATGGTGATTGGGAACCTGGCGCGCTACCCTGAGAGTGGTGTTGTCGAATATGCCGCCACTGCGTTGCCAATACTTGCTCTTGTCATCTT
>VBJK01000167.1:0-9210 GCA_005879655.1 Chloroflexota bacterium
AAGTGTTCGTATTAGATACCAACAAGACGCCTCTTGAGCCGATCCATCCAGGACGGGCACGACAGCTCCTTAAAGAAGAAAAAGCTGCCGTCTACCGACGTTATCCTTTCACGCTGATTCTCATGGGCGCGGGCATCGTCGGATGTGTAATGTAAACGACATCGGTCTACCCGTCAGTCACCGCAAAAGGCACAAACGCTACTTCGGGTATCAGACTGGCGATCTGGTTCGAGCCATCGTCCCGCAAGCGTTTGCTTGCCGAGGTACGCACGTTGGGCGAGTCGCTGTACGAGCCAGGGGAGCCTTCAACATCACCACAAAGAGAGGTAAAGTCACTGATGTTCCTTATCGGTTTTGTACCCCCATCGGACGGACAACTGGCTATAGCTACCAGATAGGAGAACGACATGCGGCTCCACTCCCAACTAGCCTATAAGGAGTGCTCATTCCTCCCCGGCATAAATGCGCGGGGCTCCTTGGGCCGCTTTCTGTGGTAAGAGGAAAAGATAGTGGTTCAAGGACATGACTCCATCGGGAAGAAGATCCAAAATTATCAGATCATCGAACCATTGGCCCGTGGTTCCTTTGGCTGTGTATATAAAGCGCAACATAGTATTTTTACAGATCGTATTGTCGCAATCAAATTCATGTTGGCTACGCGTAAGACAGCGCAAGAAGACAGTGATGGCTTTCTAAGAGAAGCACGGCTACCCGGCAGGCTCCAACACAAACACATTTTGCAGATTATTGATGTTGGAGTAGATGAGGATATTCCTTATCTGATCACCGAATACGCTCCTAACGGCTCCTTACGAGATCGCCTCAAAAAAATGGCTCCTTACCGTTTGCCAATGCACGAATCGCTCACTATCCTAGCGCAGGTGGGAGATGCTTTACAATGTGCTCATGAGCATAATATCATTCACCGCGATTTAAAACCAGAGAATATTCTGTTCAACGCCAAAGGAAAAGCATTACTGTGTGACTTTGGCATTGCCACCATGCTTACGACTGTCAGTATAAAAAATGCAGATGCCTCTGGTACACCAGCCTATATGGCACCAGAACAGTTTGAGGGTAAAATTAGTAAAGAGTGTGACCAGTATGCGTTAGGCTGTATCGCCTATGAATTATTCACGGGTCAGCGTCCATTCTCTGCACAGAGCGTTTTTTCTATGTGGTTTCAACACGCTACGGAACAACCAGTGCCGCTCCGGCGTTTGAATCCTGCCTTACTGCCACATGTAGAGCAGGCAGTACTGAAAGCAATGGCGAAGAAACGTCATGATCGCCATGCGGATATTCATACCTTTATGCAAATCTTGTGTTCGCAGGTAAGCTTTTCTCCTATCTTCACAAAGCATGAGCCAGTGATAGCACGAGCACGAGTAGAGCTGCTGACTGTCCCATTGCAAGAAGCGTCACGGCTGAACAAGATTCAATGGCTGAACCAAGGCAATGCTCACTTTGAGGCCGAACGCTATCAGGACGCTATTGCAGCTTATGAATGTGCCATTCACCTCGACCCTCGCTCATCTACCGCCTACAATAAAAAAGGTGAAACGCTCGAACAATTAGGGTATTACAGTGAAGCGCTGACAGCATATGAACATGCAACTGAATGTGAACCTGGTTATACAGATGCGTGGCGCAATAAAGGGAACGCGCTGTATGCAACAAAACACTATGAAGAAGCGATAGCCACCTATGAAAAAGCGCTTCAGCTCACCCCGAATTCCGCGTCGAGCCACAACGGTAGAGGGAACGCGCTCTTAAAACTGCAACGTTATGAGGAAGCGCTACAAGCCTATAATCGGGCCATCCAATTAGACATGACATTTGCCATGGCATACGATGGTCGGGGAAACGCACTGCGCGAACTCGGCAAAAGTGAAGAGGCGCTGGCCACATATAACTACGCTATGCATTTAAAGCCACAAGAAGCATCCTTCCATGATAATAAGGGCCTTGCACTCTATAATCTTAAATGTTATGCAGAAGCTTTGAAATCTCATGAACGTGCTATCGCGCTTAACCCTGATAACGCTGTATTCTATTATAACAAGGGTAATGCACTGCATTGCCTGAATCGTGATGAAGAGGCATTGTTTGCCTATGCTGAGGCAATACATCTTAATCTGCACGATACCGCAATTTATAATAGCAAAGGCGATGCTCTGAGGGTCGTTAAGCGGTACGAAGAAGCGCTGGCTGCATACGAACAAGCGATTCAACTGGACCCTACTTCAGCAACGGCTTATAGCGGTAAAGGATACGCGCTCCATTGTTTACAGTGCTACGAAGAAGCACTCATTGCCTATGAATGTGCGCTGCAATTGGACCCAACCTCCCCAAATACCTATATTGGCAAAGGACAAGCGCTCTACTATCTACAAAATTATAATGATGCATTGCCAATTTATGAACAAGCTATCACATTGTCGCCTGGCTCAGCGACAGCCTATCACGGCAAAGGTCAGGTACTCTATCACCTTGGCCAGATTGCGGAGGCTCTGTTAGCATACGAACAGGCTATCGACCTGCGGCCCCAGTATGCAGAAGCATATAATGGTAAGGGTAATGCCCTTTTTACGCTAAAACGTTATAAAGAAGCACTCACAGCGTATGAACAGGCCATCCAGCTTCATCCTAACGATGCTGATATTCACAAAAACCGGGCGCTGGCTCTGAGTAAACTAAACAGAGAAGAAGAAGCACTAGAAGCGCTAGAAGATGCTATTCAACTGCAAGCGGATGATGCCAGTCTCTACAGCTACAAGGGGAATGCCCTCTATCGCCTCAATCGGTATGAAGAAGCTCTGGCTGAGCATCAAAAGGCCCTGACATTGCGTGAAGGCTCGGCAATGGATTATGTGAGTAAAGGAACTATTCTCATTAATCTCATGCGTTATGAGGAAGCATTGGAGGCTTATGAAAAAGCCATGCAGCTTGAACCAGCCTCAACCGCATGTGTTGGGAAAGGTGATGCACTCTATGAACTGCAACGCTACAAAGAGGCGTTGGTTGCCTATGAGCAAGGCATAGTGCTGAACGCTGAATCAGCCGCTGCTTATGTTGGGAAAGGGAACACCTTATTCCGCCTTGAACGCTACGAAGAGGCCCTGGACGCGTACAGAGAGGCTATTTCGCTTGCACCTGACTATGCTCCCGCTTATAACGGTCTCGGCAATAGCTTGCATGTCTTTCAGTGCAAACAAGAGGCATTAGCCGCCTATCAACAAGCCATCAGCTTAAAAAGTGACGACCCGATTTTCCACTATAATGAAGGAAAACTACTCTATGAGTTGCAGCACAATGAAGAAGCGTTAGCTGCGCTAGAGCGAGCGCTCAAGCTCAATCCAGACGACGCTCTGGCGCATAAATGCAAGGGTGATATCCTATGGCGCATGGATCGTAATGCGGAAGCATTCCAGTCCTATGAGCGCTCCATCTGGCTCAATCCTGCCGATTCCGCAACTCATAATGGGAAAGGGAGCGCATTGTGTGCACTCAATCGTCATATGGAGGCATTAGCCGCTATTGAGCGAGCTATAGAACTCGATCATGCAAATGCAGCTTATTATAGCAATAAGGGACAGGCCCTGATGAAGCTCAAGCGTTACGAGGAGGCGTTAGCCACTTATGAACATGCTCTACGTCTGGATTTACGAAATGCCGCCGCCCACAATGGGAGAGGTATGGTGCTGTTTGATCTAGAGCGCTACCACGAAGCATTGGAAGCCTTTGAACTAGCAATTAAAATTGACCCCAAAGTTGCACTCTTCCATTATAACAAAGGAGATGCGATCAAATATCTTGGAAAGCGCACAAAAGCCCTACAAGCCCAACAACGTGCACGCCAGCTCGGCTACTATAGAGTATAATCAATATATAGGTAAAATTTGATATTTTAGAACAAAGCAGCCATGAACGAATACATTCATTTCTCTATGCATACTATGCGACAGTTCAAGCGTATACAGCAGTTGCTTGATCAACTCGATCCGGCAGGGACAGCGCAAGCGTTCATTGTGCCTGCTTCGCCGCTGCCGCGTGGTGGAGTGATTGTCTTTGCGGGATCGTTTAATCCTCCAACCATTGCCCATCTAGCAATGTTAAAACAGGCATATCATTATGCTCATGAGCGCGCGCCGATGCATGTCTATGCTGCAATAAGCAAGCATACCATCGATAAAGAAGTGGTTGAGCGGCCATTGTTGCTTGATCGTATAATGCTGCTCAAGACGCTATTGCACAGGCGTCTGCACCATGCAGGAATCATGTTGTTTAATCGTGGTCTTTATGTTGAACAGGCTGAAGCTATCCATCGTTCTTTTCCGGCAGTGAAGCATATACTATTTCTCATGGGTTTTGATAAGATTGTACAGGTTTTTGACCCTCGCTATTACGAGGATCGTGATGCGGCCCTGACTGAACTCTTCCGTCTAGCGCAACTGCTGGTCGCTCCGCGCGGCAATGCAGGAAAGCGGGAGCTAGAGGAGCTACTGCAACAGCCACAAAACCAGCCTTTTGCACGCTATGTCCATGCATTGCCTTTTACAAATACATACCGTACAGTCTCTTCGACCAGCGTACGACAAGGTATGCCAGTAGCCATGCATGAAGTCCCCCAGGAAGTGCGGCGTTTTATATACGAGACGCGCGCCTATGCAGCACCATTGCGCCGCAAGGATGGCCACGAGGTCGATTATTATGCAGAACGTGTGCAGCAACTCAACAAACTGCTGTGCGCCATGCCGCCCTCCATCAAGGGGGAGTGAAACAGAATTTGAAACGACTCGCACCAATTTGTACCACATCGCCTGCCTTGAGCACATGATGCATAACTGACCGCCCATTAACGAACGTTCCAGTAGCGGAACGATGATCAACAATCTCATATGAGCCATCAGAGCGTTCCCTGATCCTAGCGTGCAAGCGGCTCACCGCCAAGTCTTCTAGAAAAACGTCGCACTCCCGGCTACGTCCAATGCTCATCTCAGGCAAAAGTTCAAATGGGCGTGGATCAGCGCGACTGCTAGAAATTGGATATAAATAAGCGATACTTGAAGATGATGGACTGGCAGTTTTGCCGACGTGGAGTTCGCGTCCACGCGAGATGGGAAGTTGAAACGGCCTAGTCCCTTCGCTGGCATAAAACACCATCTGTGTATTGCCAAAACAAAGCTGATCAGTATTATTCAGGAGCTGTTCTTTGACGACAGGCTGTCCATTCACGAAACTATCACAGCTCCCATGATCATCGCGTAGTATATAGCCTGAGGGCGTGCGTAATATGCTGGCTTGCTTGCGATGCACAGTGATGTCCTCTAAAAAGAGATCACATGCACGGCTACGCCCAATCGTTGTGCAGTCCTTCCATAATTCGACACGCTTACCGAGCAAAGATCCCTGTTGAATGACAAGGTAAGCTCCTGATGTATTGTCCTGTTCCATATACTCCACTCAACTCAACGGCAACTAGTGATCGGTTGGTCTTGAGAGGCTGTTTTACTCCTGCTCACTCAAATGAGTATAGCCAATAGCCTTCTCGCATGTCAAGGCTCGTTTTTGCGAAACGGTAGGGTATAATTGTTGGCAAGGGAAAGACGAGAAATATAGAATAAGACCATAGAGTACCATATATAGAGGAGTTTATTTACTTATGGCAATACCAAGAGGCCATCAAATCACTATTGATTTTGACGTTCCGGCAAAGATGCGTGATGGCACTGTACTGCGTGCCAATGTCTACCGGCCTGCTACCGAGGGGAAATGGCCAGTGCTTCTGGCACGTCTGCCTTACGGGAAAGATTTAGCCATTGGGAACTCTGTACTTGACGCTGCACAGGTTGTACGACGGGGATATGTTGTCATAGTACAGGATACGCGTGGACGTTCTACTTCAGATGGCGATTGGGAGCCAATGCGCCGAGAAGCGCTGGACGGCTATGATACAGTCGAATGGGCTTCCAGATTGCACTACAGCAATGGTCAGGTCGGCATGTTTGGTATCTCCTATTTTGGTTTCACGCAATGGGTGACAATACTAGAACAGCCACCAGACCTCAAAGCAGCCATTCCCGTGATGGCCTGGGGTGATGCGCTCAATGGTGTGCTCTTCCGTAACGGAGCCTTAGAACTAGGCACGATTGCACAATGGCACCTGATGATGGGTATCGACGTGTTGATGCGACGCTATCGTGATGAGAGCGATCCACGCAAACTTGGTGTCGCGCTCTACCAATTAATAAAAGACTTCGATGCCATAGGACCTCAAGGGTACTACTCACTGCCGCTCAAAGAGTTTGCTCCACTCGTGCGCAATGACGTAGCCCCATCGTTTTTCGAGTTATTCGAGTATCCTATGGATCGTGTTCATAGTGATCCGCTGACCATTCTTGGTAAGTACGAACGTGCCAAAGTTCCTACGTTTAACATCGGTGGCTGGTACGATGTTTACTTACAGGATACCATTACCAATTTCAACCATATGCGTGAACACGGTGCGACTGCTGAAGCCCGCCAGAGCAAGCTGCTGATCGGACCCTGGGCACATGCTAACTTCGCAAACCCGATCGGAGAACTCAATTTCGGCTTTGCAGCAACTCCATCTATGATCGATTTAAGGGTAGATTTTCTCAGCCTGCAAATGCGCTGGTTTGATCAATGGTTAAAGGGAATCAATACTGGTATCCTTGATGAGCCGCCTGTCAAGATCTTTGTCATGGGCGCGAATATCTGGCGCGATGAGCAAGCCTGGCCATTGGCTCGTGCTGTTGAGATGCGCTACTATTTACACAGTAATGGCCATGCTAATATGCTGCATGGCGATGGGACATTGAGTACAGCCGCCGCAGAAGTGGAGGAGCCTGATCATTATAGCTATGATCCTGCGAACCCTGTGCCGACTCGCGGAGGGGCTACGTTGTTGACGGCGGAGTTCCGTCCTGGTCCTTATGATCAGCGTGCAATAGAGAGTCGAGACGATGTGCTAGTTTATAGTACTGCGCCACTTGAGCAAGCCGTCGAGGTGACTGGTCCGATCAAGGTGCACCTGTGGGCCGTCTCTAGTGCGCCGGATACGGATTTTGTGGCGCGCCTGGTTGATGTGCACCCCGATGGCTACGCGCAAAATCTGACGGACGGCATTATTCGAGCTCGCTACCGTAGTTTCGCGCGCGGCGAGCAACCATCGCTCATCGAGCCTGGAAGAGCATACGAATACGAAATAGATCTCTGGTCCACCAGTAATCTCTTCAAGCAAGGCCATCGCATTCGCCTGGATGTCACGAGTAGCAACTTTCCACGCTGGGACCGCAATCCCAATACTGGTCATGACTTTGGTGTCGATAGCGAGCTACTGGTAGCCAAACAGACAATTCTGCATGATGCTGAACATCCTTCGTATGTGATTCTGCCGATTGTCCATGATGCATAATTTTGTGTCATGTGATAACTCAGTAAAGCACAAGCGTGCAAGACGTTATTTTGCTGATATATAATGCTAGCTGGGGAGAGTACACTGGAAAATCAATCAGCAAAAGGCTTAGCCGCACATTATTTGCTCTCCCCTACACACCAATTAGCGAGGATTTAAGGAGTTGAAGAGCAATGGCAGTAGTACGTACTTCGAGAATTGCATTATCGGTCAACGGCAGTGATGCCTATGCCTTCGTCACACAGCCGGATGATGACGCTACGCATCCAGGTCTGGTCTTGATTCAAGAGTGGTGGGGCATCGAGCCGCATATTCTGGAGCTGGCCCAAAAGTTAGCGACGGAGGGTTTTATTGTTGCGGTACCCGACCTCTCTCACGGCAAGGTTGCCACCGAGCCTGACGACGCCATGCGCATGTACATGTTAATTCGTGAGAATGTGGATAAGGCTGCAAAAGAGATCATTGGCGCGCTGAATGAAGTCAAGGCGTTGCCCAATGTGGAACCGAAGAAGCTCGGCTTGATAGGCTTCTGCCTGGGAGGCTTCCTGACCTATACCGTCGCGTCTCGCTATGCCGACTTGGGGGCTGTAGTGCCTTTCTACGGTGCTGGCTATGATCCCACACCTGAAGAAGTGGCCAAGGTAAATGCGCCCGTGCTGGCGATCTATGGCCGACAGGATGGGAGTATTCCGCTGGGACAGATTGAGAAGATTGAGCAGATGTATAAGGCGGCGGGCAAAGATATCACGGTCAAGATCTACGATGCTGGTCACGCCTTCATCAATCCGATGCATGGCGCTGGCAATGAGAAGGCGGCAGCTGAAGCATGGCCGCTGGCGGTGAGTTTCCTGAAGGAAAAACTTCGGTAGAAGTAAGGATGAAAGGCAACAACGCGTTGTTGCCTTTCATTGTTCCTTTTTGATCCTATTCCTTTACTTCTACCTTTAAATCTTCAGATGATAATTCAATAGCTTCTAGCACTTGGAAACAGAAGCGTTGGATCTCTTTTGCAGATCTTCTGACTTCTATAAATGAGCCATTCTCAAGTTCTCTAGTTTCGCTAAATTTCTTTTTATCTTTTCCTACAGAGTTAGGAAATTGCTGCATAATTAATCTGAACTTTTCTGGTTCTAATTCTGCTATAGTATTCATGGTTCTTTCGAGAACATCACGCCATGATTGAACTTCAAAATGTTGGCCTAGAATGCTCATAGTTTTTGGTTTTGTTCCTGTTACTCTATTTTGTTCGTATTGTATGGTTTGCTCATCACCAAAGTAGGGCCATATTGAAAGTGCAATGTTTGCTAAATAAACAGAACGTTGTTCAATATTTGTGGGCGTCCAT
Organism: Chloroflexota bacterium; assembly: GCA_005879655.1. The sequence goes on from VBJK01000167.1 coordinate 8,787, forward strand.
GATGAAAGGCTTGAAAAATATTTATTAATTTCAAGATGACTATTTTTTAGTTGTTCCTTTTTGTCACTAAAGCTATGATTTGAAAGATCAGAGTTGTATTTTGTGAGGGTAAGATTACCAAGAGTATGCAATGATAGCTCATAAGTAGTTTCATAGTCGTCTCCCAAAGATCTTTTCCAGATCTCTGTGAGTGTTTGAGGCATTATATGTTGTACTGAAAGTCCCTCGAAGCTGATTTGTTCTTTGTGGTTGTATGTTTCTTCTATAGCCTCAAGTATAAGCCTAGTCTTGGTGGCTCGATCTCTATTTCCATAAAGTTTAGCATCCGTTAGACGCTGCATAAACTCAGGATTTTTTGGATAACCTTTCGTTTGGAGGATTGCTTTTAACTCTTCAACAAAATTTTGCGAGTTCTTGGTGTTGA
>VBJK01000167.1:9289-11171 GCA_005879655.1 Chloroflexota bacterium
ATAGTCATGGTAACAGTTTAACAAGAACGGGTAACTCGTTGTTACTTCAAGTTGCTTGAGACGTAAGAGTGCTTTCTGAATACCCTTATCTGGTTCCTGCTCTGGGTGGAGGAGCTTGCTGTAATAGTTTGCAAACGCTGCTAATTCTTTTAAGTGTTTGAGAGGTTCACCCTCAAGAAGGCGCTGTTTTAGATAGTAGTAAACATCGCTTTGTTTGACAAAAATACCGTCCTTCATGAGATAATGGCGAATGCATTCTGTCAGACTATCTCCTAGTGCAGTTTGCATCGGCTCCCAATATTGCGTATAGATGTTTTCTTGCTCATTTGTGTGGATTTTCATGAAGAAGTAGTTGCGAACAAGATCAGATTGTGTAAGAGGGCGTCCTTTGGCATTGAGGCTCTCAAAGACTAGATATGGGTCATCTTCTTGGTCTAAGACAATACTAATGACTGATATATTGCTAGATATAACATTTTTTAGTATCTCCCCATCTATACCTCTTTTTCTCATCTGCCTATCAAAAAAATGATAAGCATTGATAATTTTGTCTTGTGATCTTTTTATATTTGAGTAAACTAAATCTTGAAAGGCTTGTCGGTCAACTTGAGTAGGTTGAAGTTTGTAATAATCTGCACCTTTTTTATATCGATTTATAAGTAGAGTATCATTTATCTCTTCAGCTAATTCTTCATTACTTTTTTTCGCTTTATCTCGTAGTAGTGCGAGTAGAATGAAGATGGTTGTAAGGCGTTGCTGACCGTCAATGAGTAAATACTTTGCAACTCCCTCTGGAACTGAGGAGGTTGGCATAGTTACTATTGAGCCGATAAAATGTGTACGTGGATTGTCCGTTTCACATAGTTCAATGAGATCGTTCCACAAAGTCTCCCATTCGTTTTTGTCCCAGCTATATGCTCTTTGAAAGAGAGGAACAATGTATTGCTTGGTACCTTCGATGAGTGCTTGGAGCTTGGTTTCTGATGCTTTCATAGTAATATCCCCTTATTAACTTGTACATAATCATAGTTGGGGGGCAAATTGTTGCCCTTCTACTGTTCATTCACCTTTGTTTCATAAGTGGCTAGAGGTAATCACTGCTGTTGTTGTCTCAATTGTCTCTATAGTTTAGCCTATCTTTTGATGACTTGCAAGAGTGCTGTTTGTTGATAGTGCAGATATTGCGCTCTACTTGTTTCCTTGTTGAGGCTATGAGTAATGGTTCTGTTCTCGCTGATAAGGGAAACGGCACTGCTTTATTCACGAGAATATCTGGTGAATTTGCACTCAAAAAAGATATTCTCGTGAGTTGCAAGAGTATTGCAGCTGGCTCTAGAGGCTGATGTATGCTCATTGAAAAATTAATTGATGAGTTAATAAAGTTGAAGGAAACGAGAAAACCTTGTATTTCCTGTTTTCCTCAATTGGCTTGTGGAGCGGCTTTAGCTAGTATCGGAGTGTTATTGAAGAGAATATCTTGATGGGTTGTTTCTTTGTCTTTCTGCTGCTGATCTGGAAGGAAAACAGGCTTGAACTATTCGTTTTTTATTCATAGGCAAGAAAAAGCACCTGAGCGTATTATTTGCTCTAGGTGCTTTTTGTGTCCAGTAGAGGTAAGATTAGGGCGTTTTGAGATGTTCGAGAATCTGTATGAGGATTGCTGTGTGCTCTTTGAGCAAGGTTTTTTGTTCGTCGAATTTTTCTTCCAATCCCTCAAATTTTATTTCCAGTCTCTCGATACGCTTATCTATTATTTCTAGGTGCTTATTCGTATCGATTGCATTTTGAGTCAGTTCCTGCGTGATATTAACTTGATCAGTAGTTATTCCTTTAACTATTGCTAGTTCGTATACAATGTCTCGTAAGACTGGTCGATATTCTG
>VBJK01000167.1:11271-11706 GCA_005879655.1 Chloroflexota bacterium
TGTGGCTTTGCGGGTTTCGCTTGGTTTTGCTTGCCTTGCATAACGTTTCATTCTTCTTTCTCTATTTCGTAGGTGCTTCTGATATTCCTGAGTAAGTCTTGACTTGCTTTCTTTGTCTTCTAGGTTGAGTACATATGGGTGTCTGAAGTCTTCATAGTCGCTCTGCCATGTTTGACTGGTTGTGATAGGGGTGAATTGTAAGCCTTGGGCTAATCTTTCTCCCTGTTTGGTCGTGGCTACTGTATAGATGCGTCGAATGATGTCTCCTTGTTCCAGCAGTTCAAGGAGATAGTTTGTGAGTGCTTGAATTAGCTTGCCAGCGTAGAGTTGTTGTACTATGCCTGGTCCTGGTCGTGCTCCAATGCTTACAACGTAACAATCAGTAGGCTTGTCAGGCGTATATGGCGTGAAGTGTTCAGCTCTGAGAGATGTTTC
>VBJK01000014.1:0-3260 GCA_005879655.1 Chloroflexota bacterium
AGTTCCTTTGCACGTCCGAATACAGCCTGGTTGGTGCTGATCTGTGGTGTGAAATTGTAGTAATTCACATTCGCCATCTTAAAGGTGTTGAAGGCAAAGCTATAGTGCAAGGGGTGTGCGGGAGTCACGTATACCCCTTGCTGATTCAGCACAGACAGATCTTCCTGGTAGCGCGGTACCTGAGCTACGTTGCTAAAAGGAGACTTGACCAGGCCCAGTGCGTACGTCAATCCGTAGTTATGCAGATACTTCTCCGTCTCGTAGAGTCGCCCCATCTCGCGCGAAGCATAAAAGAGAAAGTCATGCAATGTCAGATGACAGACCGTGATGAACATACGGCGCTCCTACTTCTTCGCTTTGGCGGCTTTCGCAGTAGGACGGCTCATCTGTACGTAGGCTTTCGCTTCTGTGTCAGCTTGCGCTAACAGTACCTTTAAGCGTTGCTCATTGCTCGTAATCTGCATCACCTCTTGTAGCAAAGTCTGTAAACGTTCTCCTGCGCTGAGCTGGAAGACAACACCATCTTCCCGTAGGAGTGTGGGTATAACCTCCTCCATTGCTGTGCGTACTACTGCCTGGGGAAGAGGGGTTTTGGCACGTTGCTCAGGTGTGAGTAGATCATAGATGGCCTGTGTCAATTGCAAGTTAGAGAAGATCTCACCATCGGAGAAGACAATACCTCCAACGTGATTCTCTACGGTTCCCGTACGAGTATTTTGCGCACCGTAGCGCTTCGTACGTAACACATTGTTCAGTACATAGATAAACTCGGCTTCCGTTGGATCTTTGATCGTTATGACGGAGGGAAAGTAGACCTGTGGTAATACATAATCCTGCTCGCCCAGCGCATTTCTCATCTTGCCATCTTCACTCATCGTCCCATTTTCCGATGGCGCATTAAAAGTAAACTGCTGGTGCGAAAGATCATAGCTGGTAATAGAGAATGCCGAGTCAACCAGCACCTTAGAGCGTTCAGAACCCTGATCGCCAATGGCAAAACCATAGTAGATACAATCAGGACAGTTCTTGCAAAATTCGCTTGTGTTATACTTACACTCATCCACCAGCCCATAGCGACGCAGCTGTTCACGTCCCGTCAAGCGCTCCGGTGTTGACTGCTTGCGCTTAAAGAGGACAATACGCGTACCGAGTGTGGCATCCTTACGTCCCAGACTCACGCGGCAGATGTTCAACTCCCCATCAGTTTGGAAAAGCCCAAACGAATTCGTCTCGCGCAAAAGAATAATATGTGCGTACTTGCCCATTGGGTACTTGGGGATCTCAGTGTGAAACACATCTTGGGACTCTAAACTCTGTAAAAACATGTTAATGAACTCCTTACTTTGTTAGATAGTATTCTGCAAATAAACTATGGACTTGCCAGATCAGGGTGCATTGAATCAAATTTATGGAAGGATGTTACTGTACTACAAGCTCCAATTGATTATCTTGCTCCTGATCATCCTGTGATTTTCTTTGATAGTGGTGAACGTAGCATGCCTCGCAACCATCCTTGAAGCGATTAATACGACTACGCAATAGGCCGCGTTCCCCCTGACAATAGTCAAGGAACACTTCTTTGTAAAAACAGTCAACAAACTGTTCTATCGCAGGCTCTTCCACTGCTGAAATGTCTTTCCCCCAACAGAGTGCGCGTCCTGCCGCCTGTCGATTGCGTACACGATCAAGCCAACTCCTCAATTCCCCCCTGATCTGCCACAGCAGATCGTCCACATCAATGTTCAAAGGACTGTTAATAATCGCTTTAGCCACGATGTCAACCGGTTTTAAGATTGAGTGAGATTGATAGTTACCACGATAAAATTTCGCGTAACCTTCAACACAATGTTCAACTCGACTCATATCAGCCTCCAATACTTTTTTATAGATGTGTAGATAGATTTCGACTTCACGTGCATAAAGTGAGTCGCCGCCACGTTGCTGCTTACGCAAGTAGCTAAACAGATAGAGCGGATCGGTTTCCAGATCGCGGGCAATAGCACTGAGATGTTTCCATTCTGGCTTACCTTGCTTTGCATATGTATCGATGTTGACACGGTAGATACTGGTCAGCAAGCGCAATCTGGCAAGCAGCTGATTGACACGCATGCGTTTGCCCTTCAAGAGGCGATCTAGATAAAGATGTGGCGCATCAAAGATCACCGTCTCCTGAAAATCCTTGCCCGAAGAGAAGAGCGGGAGCAACATTTCTGAAATGACCACCTTTGTGCCTGTCACCAGCGGTAAAGCCAGCGCGAGAAAGGCAGGCATTGCCCAGGCTGCGCTATCGGTATCATCCTTGCCTGCCTTCATGCCAAACATGAACAGGCCAGGATAGTCACTAGTACCGCCCCTCATAAATCCCTCGGCATTCACTGAGCTAATCCTTGGGAGGGGAGAGCACCTTCAAGCAACCGCACCTTGTGAATGAGCTGCTGAATGTCGTTGTCCTTGATGACCGACCACTTCCAAGCTTTGGCGAAGTGCTTGTTGTAGTAGGCGATATACCTTGTTATCTTCTGCTGCAAGTCAGTGATGGACGGAAAGTTTCCTCGTTTGAGCACATGCATGGTGAGAATACTGAACCAGACCTCGACGGGGTTAAGCCAGCTACAATGCTTGGGGGTATAGAGAAAACGGATACGATGCTGCGGATCACTGAGGTAAGCTCGTCTGCTCGTCATGCTCTTGAGGATACCAGTCTTGCCTTTCTCTCCCAGATCCTCTTGATCCCCAATGCGAGAAGCCACAAACCGTACCAGTGATTCGCTCTGGTGAGTATTGAGTTGGTCGCAGAGAAATACCCAGCAGACTTCTGGATCAGTATTGACCGTTCGTGTGATATGAGCAACAAAGTCGGCTTCGGTTCGGGTCTCTTGGATGGTCGGGGTGAGCAGTTCGCCAGTTGCCAAGTGCAGATTAGCCGTCAGCACTTGTGTACCATGCCGGATGTAGTTGAATTCCCTGCGCTCGACCATGCCAGGCTGAGTGGGCAATGTTGCCCCATCTCGCTCAAGAGCTTGCAGACCTGCTTTTTCATCGACGCTTACCGCATTCACCAGCGATGCTGCATGCTGCTCTGCGGCAGTTGCGTGCAGCGTGCAGATTTCCTCAACCTCTTTGGCAAACTCGTCCCAATCAGCGATGTTGGGATGTTCCCAATACCGACTGCGGTGTGGCTGTAAGACGGCTGCCTTTTAAAAAACGCCCAACCTGAGCTGGTGAGATGGACTGGGCAATCCCCTTGGTTGCCACTGTTT
>VBJK01000014.1:3310-4346 GCA_005879655.1 Chloroflexota bacterium
GGGCTGCATCACAGAGCATATGCTCAATCTCTCGACGGTACAGAGCAGCAGAGATCTGCTTGGCTTGATATGCCGCTTCCAATCTCTCAAGGTCTGGTGCAGCTTCGCGCCAACGATTCAACCACAGACACACCGTGTCACGGTCCACCCCGACTGAACTTGCTACCGCAGACTGGTTGTTTGAATGGGCATAGCCCAGCAGGATACTGGCCCGTTGCACCAACCGCTGCGCACTCGTGCTGGCGCGGGTGATCTCAGTTAAGCATTGTGTTTGTTTCGCGGTCAGAGTCAATGTTTGTTTCATGCCCTCAGTATACCATATCTGCCGAGATATTTATGAGGGGCGGTACTAGGCTATGCTACCCCTATACTGTTGGACTAGCAGTCACGAGGAAAGGTTTATCAAGCGTTTCTTGCTAGTTACCATTATTCCCATTATTCCCATTAACTGGAGAGTCATTATTCCCATTAGTCGGACTCGGTTTTGGAAGGTCATTATTCCCATTCATCGGCCTTGGAGTTGGACTCGGTTTTGGAATAGGTGTTGCTGTTGGGCTAGGTGTCGCCGTTGGGCTAGGCGTCGCTGTTGGGCTAGGTGTCGCTGTTGGGCTAGGCGTTGAAATACTTTGGGTTGAGGAATGTGTTGCTTGTAAAGGCCCCTGATTTCCGTTAGACATGTGGTTTCCAAGGCTGTACCCCAATATGGGGAGACTTGCGCCCAAGCCTAGAAGCGTTACTATTATTGTAACTATTGTGAAACTTAGTGCTACTTTTGCTTGCCATGATTGAGAACCTAGACGTATTTTTTCATATATGGTGATTGCACCAGTAATAATAGTTACTACGCTCCCTACTGCCGATAGGATGAGAAAAAACATCTGTTCCTCCCTGTGGATCATTCACTTTCCCCATTTTCCTAGAGGAAAAACTCTCTGATGCCGAAAGCTTGCTTTTCGTTGTTCTGAATGTAACACAGCTAGAGTGCGGCGGACTGAAAATAAGAGGATTTGTTCAGACTTCTCATACAAGAAGTAAA
>VBJK01000014.1:4405-5815 GCA_005879655.1 Chloroflexota bacterium
TCTGTAGTCAGACACAACGAAGATGCACAGAGGTTACCACTGGAGGCCGTTCCATACAATGCGTTGCGCGGATGCGCGTAAGCCAGAGCTTGTCAGGCCAGCAAAAAGCACACCGAGAACGGCCACATTCGCTACGCCCGCCGCCTCCGCAGCCATGCGCGTGACTCCGCTGAGGAAGTCGCATCACCGCGACCCGCACACAATGGCCGAGCAATCTACCAGCACGCGAGCAGGCAGAGCCGCCGCGATCAGCCGCAGGAGAGTGAGCCTCTACAACGGTCACAAAGGCCACTGGCTGCGGAGAGACGTGACGGCAGATCAGGGAAGAACTCGACAAAGCATCGCGCTTTGTCGGCTTTCCTTCCCAACCCTGCTGGTGAGCACGCAGAAACCAGAAAGTACAGGCCACCATACAAGCAAGGCTACCAGCGTGCGAAGCCTTGCCAGTAGCCTCATACCTTTTGCCCACCACCTCGTCTGCGAGAGCATCTTCGCCTTCCCGCATCATGCAGCGATCTCTCCCTCGTTCCCACCAACACGAACCATAGTAGCAAAGCTCACACCATTGGTCTCCCTCACAAACCGGAGTTGAGCCGACCTCGTAAGTAGGTCATTGCCACAACCCCAATGTGGAGACCACGTTTCTCAAACTTGGCAAACCGAGGGAGGCTCCACCGCCAGTACTGCCATGCTTGTCGTCCCACAGCGAGCGAGGAAGTCCTCATCTGCCCTCTGCAACCTGACTTTCCAAACCAACACCAATCTGTTACTATTTGATAGCTATAGGAGGAGTTCCATCGCTTAAGTAAGGAATAGGTGGCTCCTATTGACTTTTCCTACCTTTTCCTAGATAATACCAAGAGGGGATTTTTGGAGGCAAGCCATGAACATCGAAACGTTCTGTTTAGAAACGGGCTGGAGCATTGCCCAGCTCTCACGTGAGTCCAAAATTGATCGCAAAACCATCGAGCGGGCGATGCAAGGAACGGCTATCAGGAAGGTCAAAGCCGCTCAAATTGCCAGAGCCTTTACCCAGGCGTTAGGCCGAACCGTGACCATCGAGCAGTTAGAAATCGAGACCGTGTAGCTTGACTCAGCCCTTTTTTCTGAACACACCAATGTCCTGTACCGGAAAAAGCATACAAGAACAACAGTGTGCAGGCCAAAGCGTTGAGCCACCTGACCACCAGCGAGAGCACTCGCACCCAAGGCCCGCAACCATGCCCTGAGCATCCCTGAAGAGGGAAAAGAGATCAACGGACGAGTTGAGAGGCAAAGGAACTTGCGAATGCAGAGCCACCATCAATGAACAATGGAGGGGAGGGGCCATCATAGCCCCCCCGTTATGGAAGAGGCAAAGAATGACAAATGACGAAGAATACCAGCCAAGCGCTGAGCAGATCATCCCGA
>VBJK01000015.1 GCA_005879655.1 Chloroflexota bacterium
CACGATCTGCGACACTACTGGACCTACGACGCATTGGGTAATGGGACGCCCATTAACCGGGTACAGTCTGGGGGAAACTGGAAGTCCCCTGTGATGGTGCTCAGGTATGCCAAGCGCCGTGGCATTACTAATGAAGGAGTTCTCATTACAGAATGAGTGTTGTCGCCTTATCTCTGTTACGCTGGGTTTGTAGCTTGCCTGCTTCTTACGACATCGCAGGTTGGTCAGGTGGGCGAGATCCGAAACAGTTCGAGCAAATGTGTGAGTGCTGGCCTGCTTGTGTTGACAAGACGGACCGCTGTAACCCGGAGGAAGGTGACATCGGGAGCTAGACGATAGTTACTTTTTGTCCAATCTGCATCCGCATAAAGGATGGACTCTATCATAATATCCTCACATCTCACTGCTTCCTGAGAAACAGGTGACGCTCTCATCCTCTTTCTCCTTGCAACACTATGTGGTCCGTCAGACTGACTTTCTCACGGACCTGTAGCCACTCTTTCTGCATACACAGCCACTTGAGCAGGGCGAGCGTGCAGGTGAGGGGTTCCAGCGCACGCAGAGGAACCCCGGCTATACTGCCCACCCGCAGATGTTGAAGCAAGAGAGCCTTGTCGATCATTCCCTCAAGGGGTGCCTGTCTCACCATGGCTTCCAAGCTGGGCAGATTACGAGCCAGCCCCAGGTAGTAGACTTCGTTAAAAAAACCTCCTTTGCCTCGAGATCTGATCAGATCTGGAAGGATGCCCCGCATCGCCTCAGCCAGCACAGGTTTGCTCTGCTTGGGCCTTGGTTGTATCCGAGATTGCATCCCTAAACCAAAGGTGATGAGCCGTGGATCGAGGAATGGATGGGCTTGGCTGATCCCAAGGGGTGCTGCCACTGACCAGCGAAAGACATCGCCTGCCCTCTGCCTAAGCCCATACAGGGTGAGAGACAGCCTGGTTTGCTCACTTTGCCGATACATCTGGCGGGCGTTTTCCACAGCACGACTCTTCATGGCGTGCCGACGAGCAAAGCTTGGGAGAATCCAGTTGGGAAGACTCCAATCCTCCTGCCTTTTTGAGAGGATGGATGCCCATCTGGAACCTGCCACCCATGGGGCAACGAGGGGATGGATGCCAAAGGTTGCGAGAACGGTCCACGCGCTCTGGTTCAACCCTTTGGCCCATTTGGTCGCTTCCTGCCAAGCTTGGCCGAAATGACGCTGTCGCAACAAATCCGCAATGTAGGAAGGAAGTTCCACATGAATCTCATCAGACCCATGACCAGTGAGAATGGTGAGAGCACCAATCGAGTCCGCAAGCCTGCCAATGTGGAGACCCGCAGTGAGATAGGCCAGGGCTACGTATGGCTCATCGTGAAGGGGTGGATCGTTGAAGCTATCAAAGTCCAGCAGGTCGTCTGAGAGGAGTTGATGGGCCACCAGCGCGGTTTGGTTGTGCAAAGCACTTTCGATATACGCACGTTCTTGCGCTAAAAGGGGAAGGCGGTCATAGAGCTGCGAAATGGTATGTATGGGAGCCTGGCCCATCCCTGAGCTGGCGAGATCGCGTGCTAATAAGGCAACCGATGTCGAATCCATGCCCCCCGAGAGATGTGCCAGAGTACACCCACGCATGCGCTCCTGGACAGCCGCTCGCAGGAGTGGGCGATACTGTTCTGCAATCTCTGCTCTCTCGCTGGTGCCAGGATCTTTGATATGTTTGAGCCAATCCCAGTATGCGCGACGCTCAATGCGCGCGCAGTCGCCTTTGGCTCTCACAATGGTTCCTGGTAAGACCCGGTGTATCCCCAGATACACACATTGCTCACTCTGGCCCTCTTGGCAAGGCGCATGCATCAGGACAAAGTCGGCAAAATAGGCTTCGTTCAGGGTGCATTGTGGGAGGATCGCACAAAGCGGTCGGAGATTGGTGCTCAAGGCCACTGTACTCTCGTGCTGTACCCAAAAGAGGGGATAGCCTCCCAGTGGATCGCGCAAACCGATCAACTCAGTGTTCTGCGCATCCCAGAGGACCAGGGCAAAGTCTCCCTCCAAGCGTTCGAGTGCAGTTCTGCCCAGATGACGGTAGACCGCGAGCACCAATGCCGCGTCATTGCCCTGACTTTCACGTAGTGCCTCAGGGGCGCAGATACCCAGCAGTTCAGCAAGTCGGTCAGAACGATAGTAAAGACGGCCCATAAGAAGGGCAAAAGAGTCTCCTGCGCGCGAATACGTGACCAGTGCGCTCTGGTCGTTGTTCTCTGGCGCACTGATCTGGACCTCAATCTCTTGTGCTCGGCGCGTGACCACAAACCCTACGCGCATAAACTCTCCTTCCGAGATTTTGTGTTCCCGTCCTCCAAACCCTAGTGCAGAAACAAGAGAGGTGATAGGGCTTGGGGGTGGCATTTGGCGAAGCCACGCCTTTCGGGGTTTGGGGTGTCCCCAAATCCCCCGATTCCCCAAAAGGTTTTGGGATTGTGCACTAGTGCTGAGTGTACCTCAGCCAGTTTCATCGAATACTTAATCCTTTTCGCTTTCCTTAACCGGGCCCCCGCTATAGAGGCTCCAGCCACCGACGCCTTCGAAGAACGCACCGAATGGATCGCCAGCCATGAGACGTTTGGCCTTGCCAACAGCGAAAACTTGCGGGGAGCGATAGGGCCGATGAGCACTGCTGCTCTCCTGGCACTCAAAAGGGGTTTCAGACATCCGAGAGTCTAATGGTTCCATAAGGTTCTGATTTTGATTTGGCATATTGTCTTCTCCTTCTGTCTTTGGATGAATAGTTGACTTAACTCTCACTTGGTGGTTCTCAAGAACTGCATCCAGAGAGTGGAGTAGAACTCGGCCTATTAGGCTCACCAGCGAGGTTTCCAAGCCCTTTGGCAAATTTGAGCACGAGAAAACGCTTTTCTCCTGTCCTCAAACCGATCTTTTGCGGAAACCAACCCTGCCAAAAATGGCCTTTGATTTCTGCTAAGGAACTCCAGCTTTATTAATTATCCCAGATAGCCAATGTCCTAGTGCAGAATCACAAAACCTTTTGGGGAATGGGAGCATTTGGCGACACCCCAAACCCCGAAAGGCGAGGCTTCGCCAAATGCCACCCCCAATCCCTACCACCTCTCTTGTTTCTGCACTAGTGTCCGCACTACTTATCTAAGTGGGAAAAATTACTTTTCTAGAGTCTCACCCCTAATGAATGGAGAGCCAAGAGAACAGGATATTACCCTAGTACTTGTAAAAAGCTCTTTTTTAGAAATATACCACAATTTCCTTGAGAAAGCAATATATACTTGTTCAGACTTTGCTTCATGTTTTACCTCATATTTTTGTTCTGAGACAAATTTGGTGAAAACTGGCTTGCAAGGCATCCTGCAACCCTAAAGAATAT
>VBJK01000016.1 GCA_005879655.1 Chloroflexota bacterium
CGGTTGATAGCTGTTTACCATACCATAGCTCATAAGGAATTCCATTGACGGCGTTACTTGGTAGTCGATTTAGAAGGTAAGCTGCAGTAGTAATAGCTTCAGCCCAGAAGGACTTGGGCATATTGGCTTGATAGAGCATAGCACGCGCGTAATTGTTTAAGGTGCGGTTGAGCCTTTCTGCTTTGCCGTTAGATTGCGGGGAATACGGGCTTGTAGGCTCATGTTTGACGCCAAGTTCTTTGAGGACAGGGGTTAGATCTCCTTCATACTCTCCACCGCCGTCTGTACGTAGATATTTGATTTTGAGCTCAGTTTCAGTTTCGATTTGTTTGATCAAATCGCGAAAATGTTGACAAACAGTAGAAGACGACCTGTCAGAAATTGTAACTATCCAGCACCAGTGTGTAAGTTCGTCGAGAAATGTAAGGACATAAACTGAGTCTCCTTTTGATGTAGGATAAGGGCCGCAAATATCAGAATGTATTCGCTCAAGTTTCCGTTTGACTTTGCTTTTTGTCGAATGAAACGGTTTGCGAGTTTGCTTGGCACGTATGCAGATAGTACAGCGCGCAGAATTATAGTTTGATTGGATGTGAGGATGCTTGCGAAGTGTAGTGCTTGATGCATGACCAAATCGAAGATGCCAGAGATCTTGGGGACTGCATAACAGAGGTGTAGTGTCATGGGCTTGTTCGTTGAGATTGTCCTCGACATGATATGACTCGTAGGGCCTTTTGGAGGCAATACTGCGTGTAGCGACAGTGTTGACCGTATTAGCAGGTGAAGTCCAGATGTAGCAAATATCGTTGATTGATTTGCCAGAGAAGAGGGCGCCGTTAGGAATGGAAATTGTGAATTCTTCGACATTGGTAAACTGGAAATTAGCTTTCTGTAAACGACGCAGCTTCATGAGTGAGAGAATTTGATCTGGACTTTCTGGAACATAGACGACGTCTTTGAGGGTAACTCTTTTGCCTGTATCGTCGGTTAACGTGATAGTTCCAGTTCCTCTTGCGAGTTGCATTTTGCCAGCGAAACCTTTGACTCGAACACGATTAGTAAATTCGCAATAATTTTGAAGCTTTTCTTTGTACGGTGTAATGTAAGCGTTTGCTGCAGTATCTACTATCCAGGCTTCTGTATCTCCTTTGTGATTTGCCTCTGCTTCTGCTGTATTGACAATTAGCCGTGTGACGGTGGCGGTGAAATCGCGAGGTCGATTGAAGCTTGGTTGGTACGCCGATTTGAAGTTTGAATTCCCGTGTTGATTGCTTGACTCGTTGGCTTCGCGTTTGGCAGCATTACATTCTTCTGTGCTATGACCACGCATCTCGTGATGTTCACAATATCTGTCAGAATGGTAGGGGAATCTGGATTTTTTATTGCCGCGTTTGCCACGTTTGCCGTATTGACCTTTTTTACCGCGTTGGCCGCGTTGGCCCCGTTTTTGGTTTCTGCCGCGTTTACTGCTTTGGCCTTTGTTCTTATTTTGCATGTCGTCAAATCGAGTGTTCAGAGCTTTAATCGTTTGTTGGAGCTCTGTCGCGAGAGCTTTCGCTTCGTCTGGAGCAGATTCAGCCGATTTATTAGCTACATTGACTCTGACTTCCGCGTAAAGTTGTCGAGTAGGTATTTGCTCGAGTTGGGCGCCTTTTGCATTAATGAACATTTCCCATTTGTCAGTAGATGCTTTATCTGTCATGAGAGTATTGAGAAACTTCAGGTTGACGACGGAGTCTTGAAGATTCGGTGTGTTGACAGGCTTGTTATAATTGACGTCATAGACAAGCTGTTCAAACCGATTGATGTGATCATTCATTGACGTGTTGTCGTCCTTTTTGAGTAATGCAAGTGCATTAGAGGATCTTACGTATTCAAGGTTGGAAGATCTGCCGTACTCATCATGAAGGCGTTGCCAAATTGCTGATGCATTGATGTCACCGAGTTTGAGGATTTCTGTGGCCGGTAAGCAGCTGATAAGTGCATCTCGGGCTCGCTCGTGATCGATTTCCCATTTGGAGACTCGGGCGCGTAATTGGGGAGGAATGGCACGCGGTGTGCCATCAGGATTGCGAGGCGTGGGATCGAGGTCTGTGCCATCGACAATGCCGAGCAGCTTGTTAAGCCGTAGAGTTGATTTGACTGCGACTTCCCAGACTTTGAACTCGTCGGGTTTGAATTCTCGAAGAGTAAGTTTCTTAAATTGTGTAGTAGGTTGTTCGGCCATTGTTAGCTTGCGTATAATGGAGATGTCGGCAAAGAAATCTTTTTATATGAGCAGATGAATAGAATGACGTAGTGTGCTGGGAATTGAGAAGGAATTGAGAAGGAATTGCGACTTCGGCGATGAGAATTGCGACTGGGTGGCTCCATTGGAATGACGAATGGATTGCCGATTTCGCTTTGATCGCGATTTCGCTTTTGGTCGCAGTTTCGCTTTGGTCGCAGTTTCTCTTTAGTCGCGATTTCGCTTTGGTCGCTTTCGCAGGTTTTAAATTGTAGGCGACTGTGTACACAGATTTTGATGCCTAGAGGAGACGTCTCTCCTTGTTAGTTTGAAACAGCTGTGCTTGGCGCGCAGAATGCCATGTAGTAGGCATGTAGGTGCTTGGGAGTTTGACCTGGCACAGGGTTTGACCGTCGTGGCACCATATGTAGGGAATTTTAAGACCCTTGTGCACTAGGATTTTAAGACCTTGGGATTTGAAGACCCGGCTCAGACAATGTGTGGTTATGTCGAGCTGTGCACAGCGCGTGAGGCAGAGCATTGATTAGGCTCATTTGTGTGAGGAGTTTGACCGTGTAGGATTTGACCTCGCCTCGTAAGGAATTTCTAGCTAGCATAGAAGAACCTCAAGTGTCAGAGGGTTTGACCTGGCGCGCAACAGGAGTTTGACCTCTGGAGAGCTCTTTGTAAACCCATGGCTGATCAGGCCAGGGCCTTGCAGAATTCTGTAGTTCAATAGCATGTATAGAAAGGAAAGGATTTGAAGTTTAGCAAACCCGGGCTCATAACCTGTTGGGAGCATAAGTTGGTTAGAGTGTGCGCAATGGTAGTATAGGATAGAATTAATGAATTGCTCTGCCGTAAAGGTGGCTATAGACTTGGTTTTATAGTACATGCAGGCAGGGCACG
>VBJK01000168.1 GCA_005879655.1 Chloroflexota bacterium
TAGACACGATCCGTGCGCATCGTTGGTCTGATGCGCTCTATATCCATCGTCTCCAGATAGCAGGCTCCGCTCAGCAGCTGCGGTAAAATTTGCGGGGCCTGTTGCTGGACCCATTCTTTCAGTGTTGAATCATAGCGTTGCCCCTTTTTGCGCATTTTCGGTTTGGGGTTCTTCGTTGTTGGCATAGTCACCCTCTCGACAGATTGGATTTACCGGACTATACCATAAAGGACTGTTTAAGTCAAATGCATGTCAATATTTTTATGCCATCTTTACCAGAGATAAAATGGGTAGTCATTCATCTTGCCTGCCAGACCCACACTTCATAAATATATGCAAAAGCTGTGCCTACAAAAAAATGACGTGCGCTCTACAGCTAGAAAACTCCAGATTTACGAAACCGCCGAGTGTACACTACGCCCAGCCCGGCGACCAGTCAATACCACACCGGAGAAGAAGACAAGCCAGCCCACCGCCATAATCAGCCAGAACACATTTTGAATACCAAGAAAACGCGCCATACTCCCCGCAATACCATTCAGCAGTGTACCAGCGAGGATGAGTATATTCGCTAAGAGGAGATGGCGCGTTTGCAACCCGGCAACGCTGGCCTGACGCTTCCAGAGCTTCCAGCCCGAATAGGCCGCAACACCAGCCACGGCCAACAGTCCCAACGTATTCAGCGTAATCGTTGCAGCCAACCAGGGGCCAGGTTGTAATATGCCTGTGCCGGGACTGCCCGCAATATTGCTTAAGCGTGCTACATCTATTTTTGCCATGATCACAAGAATGATCGCGCCAATACTCAAAAGATACAGTACGGTGAGACAGATGCGCGTGATTACACTTTTACTGATGAGGGCGATACTCCCCAGGCCAAGCCATGCAGGCATCAACGTTGCGCCCAGGATGTAATACATACGGAACAGCATGATCCCGGCTCGGCTCGCAGGATGTAGAAAGAGCATAGCAACATATGCTACGCTCGCCATAAAAGCCATGGTGAGCGCAATCGACCAATAGAGCTGATAGATGCGATGACGGCGTAAGTACTGAGCGAGAATCATGGCGGCGAAGAGTCCCGTCACCACAACGTTAATGGCAGCTGGAATAAGTGAAACAGGATTAGTCATAACTGCATTTCTTGCCTATAACGACGCTTTCTAAAGACAATAATACCAATGAGTCCTAGTAAGAGCAAGAGGAAGCCTACGCTGACACGTCCGGCTACTGTACTGAGATCCAAAAAGGACTCTACTACTGGTGGCGAAGATGTTGCAGGTTGTGCGCTACTTGTTGCCGTCGCCTGTAGGTTGGCGACCTGAGTAGCTTGTGCAACCCGCTGCTCGACAATGGGCGTTGGTGTGCCTGGTACGGGAGGTGTGCTGGCATCATTAGTATGCGGTAGCGCTGAACTGGACTGCGACGCTTGCATGCCTGGCGCTGAAGTAGTAACCGCGAAGTTACTAACGGCAAACATTCCCGATAGCAGCAGGAAGAGGCCAGCGACGGCGGCCAATGCGCTCATCGTGCGCAGTGCAGTTCGTAGAGGGTTAGCTCTACGTGAGCGGCGCGACGCATGGGCGGCAATGGTTGCTGGTTCGGCTCTATAGGCAGTGATTGATACAGGTTCCCTTTCCGCAGTGGTCAACGCACTCTGACTCTGCGTAGCGGCTCCCTTGGGAGTCTCTACCACTTCGGCTGTAGCAGTTTCGTGCAAAGGAATTGGCAGCTCAAATGAGCGAGGGAGCACAGGCTGAGGCAGAGCACGCAATAATGCGACTGTGTGCCGTAATGCTGCTAGTCTCTGTTGGCACTGCTCACAGGTAGACAAGTGGGCATCTAACTGAGCCTGCTCCGCTGCTGCGAGCTGGCCATCGAGCGCTACTGAAAGCTGTTCAGTTATGAGATGCCGATCATCGTGTGCCACGTATATGCTCCGTTCATCAAAATACGGCTTGTAGAGACCCCTGTGCTTGGAGACATGAGGAGGAAACAAGCGTTCCTTTCTTGGGACATGGGATGGGTACCCCTTGCCCATAACTATAGCCATCGCAGTAAGGACCTTAACAAGTCCCTACAAGCCCCTGTCATGAGAGACATGGGGTTCCTGATGACTAGTGAGACGATAGTTACGTGGTAAAAGTTCCTGGTGTCTTGAGAGATAGAGCCGTAACTTCGCCCGACCCCGTGCGATACGCGAACGCACAGTACCCAGCGTCGTCTCTGTCGTGGTAGCAATCTCATCATAGGATAGCCCTTCCATGTCGCATAACACAACCGCAACGCGCTGGTCGAGTGGCAACAGTTGCAGGCCGCGCTGGATAAGATCTTGCAGCTCGTGAGTAAGTAGCGTCTCCTCTGGATTACCTTCCGGTCCACTTATCGCCAGGGAACTGAGTAGGCTGGAAGCAGATGGCTCATCCTCATCTCTGAGAGCATCCAGCGACTCGGCAGGATGGCGTTGCGTACGCCGCCAGTGGTCACACGCCAAGTTAGAGCCTATACGTAGCAACCAAGAACGAAATGATGCACCACCACGAAAGGTGTTGATGGCACGAAAGGCGGAAATAAAAGCATCCTGCGTAAGATCAGCGGCAAGCTCCGGGTCGCCAAGCATACGGAAGATAGTCCCAAACACCGCTTGCTGGTGACATAAAACGAGTTGATTAAATGCACTGACATCACCGCGCTGGCTACGTGCGATGAGCAGTTCCTCATCGTCGCGTACGAGTTTATTCATGTTTTTTTAGCCAGTCTTGTTGCCATCTCTGCTCCCATTCTTCCTTGTGCGAGATGAATGCATCTTACCATCTTTTGTCCGAGCTGTATATCTCTTCGCCAAAACCTGTGCACTACCGACACTCTCATTGCCTTGTGGAAAACGCCTTCATTGTAAAAGCATGATATTTGATCGAATCACATCAGCTTATTTAGCATAGATTGAGCGAAAATACCGTTTGCTTGTAAGCTAGCTTCGTTGACACTACTAAACTGCGACACTATAATACACAGTACACAAGCGCTTTTGTTGGAACGATACCTAGTTCTGTTTCGCTGTGGAAGCGGATATAGCCCGCCTCGTTAGGCTGGGCTTCAAATTTCATTCCACTAAACACGAAGCTTACACATCCTTGCGGAGGATTTCATAATGGCCACCACTACTCAAGGTCTTGAAGATATAGTAGCAACAAATTCACGTATCTGTGATCTCGATGGCAAGTTAGGCAAATTAACCTACTTTGGAGTTGATATTCATGATCTAGCACGCTCTTCCTCATTTGAAGAAACAGCATATCTACTCTGGCATGGTGCTTTACCTACAGGCGCGCAACTAGCAGAAGTGACGAAACAATTATGTACGAATCGTACATTGCCTGGACGTATCGTTGACCTGATGCGTCTGCTACCCATGACGACTTCTCCCATGGATGTACTGCGCACGACTGTCTCTGCCCTTTCTGCTTTTGATGCTAATCTTTATGATAAATCTACTGTTGCCAATGAACAACGCGCGATCCGTTTGACTGCCACTATCCCCACGATGATTGCCAATTGGGAACGTATTCGCTCAGGCAAAGAGATCGTTGAGCCACTTACCGACCACACTCATGCCACAAATTTTCTCTATATGTTGACTGGCAAGATGCCCGATGAGTACTCTGCGCATGCGTTGGATGTTGCTTTGATCTTACATGCCGATCATGAGTTAAACGCTTCTACTTTTGCAGCTCGTGTGAGTGCTGGGACGCTGGCTGATATGTATGCAGCGATTACTTCTGCTATCGGCGCGCTCTCTGGTCCATTGCACGGCGGGGCTAATGAGCAGGTCATGCGTATGCTGCTACGTATCGGTGAGGTCGAGCGGGCCGAGGTCTATATGCAAGATGCACTGTCACGCAAAGAGCGCATTATGGGCTTTGGACACCGCGTCTATCGCACTGAAGATCCACGTGCGACTCATCTACGTACCATGTCTGAGGAATTAGGGAAACGCAACAATGACACGCGCTGGTATGATATCTCACGCCAGATTGAAAGGTATATCAAGGCGCATAAACGCCTTAATGCGAATGTGGATTTTTATTCAGCCTCTGTCTACTATATGCTTGGTATTCCCATTGATTTTGATACCCGCTTGATTCGTCCACGCGCTGAATATGTGGGCGCGAAAGTGACTGAATACGTTCCTTTAGATGAGCGTGAATAAATAAGAAGAGAGATGGTCTCCATCCCCCTGGGCAAGCATAAGGGAGAATACGGTTTTGGTGAGTTTGGAGTATCGCTACAGCCTACGTAGCGACACTCCGTTCTCAATTGCTTGTTTTCCGATTAATGATGGATTGTGCCCATCGTTGCCGTAAGCGTCATTGCTAGCGTTGCTATTGCGCTGGCAATGGCCGCTGTGCTTGTAGCGGTCAGAGTTATAGGCCGACCGCTTATGCTGGTAATGGTGGATTCGTGATCGTCGCCGCAGTCACGACGCCATTGCCATCAAAGGTCAACGCTACCGGATTCTGGATTTTGAGCAGGCCCACGCAGTTCAGACCACCAGCACTCAATGACCCATTCAGGCGATTCGCCAGGAAGGTAAAGAGGCTGTTAGCCGTCGCCCCGCCATCTGGAGAGGGTAGCTTCTGAAACGCGGCCATATTCTGTTGCAAAAAGGGCAACTGGATTGTATTAAGGTTCTTGCAATAGGTTGTAGTATTAGCGTCGGTCGCAGCATTGCCTGTGAGCGAGGCCGCACGTGGCTGATCCACGCCGACACGATACAGGTTCGTTTTGACCAGGCTCTGCTGCGCATTGACAAGGGTCATCGGATCGCCGCCGGGCACCAGAGCAATTGGCGCTTGCTGATCTGCCGCCGCCATTAACTCGTCGGTGGCTAAAGTCGAAACGTTAGTCCTTGGATTGCCCAGCGTCGTAGCCCCGGCGAGTGCAGCCTGGTTAGCAGCGTTGAGCTGAGCAATTAGCCCTTTGGCAGTAGCCAGATACTGCGTCTGGACATTGTCGCTCTGGTCCATATCAACAATGGTAAAGGAGCGCGTCGTCGGACAAGGCTGTCCATTGTTGTCCGTGCCGACCGCTGGCACCTTGAGCAAGCCCCCTGCGATGGCGCTGTTGGCCGCTTGGAAGAAATTGACGGCATTACAATAGGAGAACTGTCCAAAGACAGAGCCAGCTGTGCCATTGACGCAGTTTCCATTGCCCCCACCCTGTAGCTGCATTTGCATCTTGCCATGGCCCCGTCGCAAGCGCTGGGTCAGGTTCGTTCCGTTGAAACCGAACCAAATACCCACCACGGCCTTAGCTGCCAGCTTTGGCACCACCGGAGCAACGGCGGGCTTTGTACCCTGATCGATCACCAGCGGCTCGTAGGCAGAGATCTGGCCTGTGGCCGGGTCCAGGATGGTCGCCTGTACAAAGGCGGATTGGTTCGGGTTGGCCTCATTGCAGGGACCATCAGCCGCTTTAGTCGCCACGAGTTGGTAGGGTGTGGCCAGCCCTTGCGCAGTCAAAGGATTGGCCGGGATAATAACCGTACAATTCGGATTGGGTGCGGCTGCGGCGGCGTGTGAATCCAGGCTCGGTGCAACTACAAAAAAGCCGACACCGATAAGTACGGCTACGAGCGTGACGGCGACGCTGATGAGCAGCAGTGGTGAGAAGCGGCGCTTGCTGCGTGCGCTCAGGGAAGATGGTCTCCCCATCTTCGAGGATGTGCGTGGTTTGGTGGTAAGCATTCCTTTTCTTCAAAACCCCCTTCAATTGTGGAAAGCGTGTGTAACACGCTCTTGGCTTGTCAGCACCTGTCTGTCCCTGAGATGCTGTGTCATGATGAAGCCTGCTCGTACAGCAGTACTGTTGTTATGGTGAACGAGACACGTACGATACCAACAGCCGCATCCTGGTCTTAGCAGGTCCCTCTCTCACGAGACAAGGGAAGATACTTTGTTATGTCATAAGTGTATTGGAACCTACCTACCGATATTACCATAGAATGCTTCTCTTGGTTATTGCGCTCGCTCGTCACCTCTGCAAAAGTACTAGCATGGGGTTATGATTTCTTAACCAGAAAAGGGAAAGTCTGGTTAAGAATACCTATTGAGAAGAAGAAAGCAAACGCTGAATATCCTTTTTCATCTGCTCATAGCTCTGATAACGAGCTGAGATATCTTCCGTCAACGCACGTGCAAGCACCGTTTCCAGTGCGGGAGAAATGGCAGGATTGAGCTGGCGTACGGGTGGATAGCTGGGATAGTGCGGAGGCGCAATATTCGTTACGGCATGGTGCATAGTGGCAGCCAGCGCATAGATACAAGTACGTTGATCGAAGGGCTTGTCCTGAATGGGAAGATAGGGTGAGATTGCCAGATTGCGCGTTGTGGGCACTCTGCTAGCGGCTCGTGCAGCGTGGATAGTGTTGGGTGGTGGCGGAACCTGCAAGCTTGTGAGAAAGACTCGGCCCCGCTGAGCCTCGATGAGTATATTGGCGGGCGAAAGGTCGTAAGGGCGCATTGGCGGGCGCTGTTGCTCAAACATGATCAAGACATTAAGCATGGCATTCATATAACTGATCACGTCGCGTTCGGGTAAAGGATACAGACATTTTTGTAAACGTTCCTCTATACTCTCACCATCAATATATGTCGTAATCACGTAATAGTATCTGCCTTCAGCAAAACGATCAACCACTGTAGGCAAAAGAGGATGGCGCAAGCTAGCAAGTGGTGTTGTGACGCGTTCGTAATGGGATAGCTCTTTTGCCCGTTGCGTCAATGGACTATCTGAACACTCCCAACGCTTGAGAAAGACCTTTCGCTCATTGGCTTGCGCATCACAGGCGATAGCAACCATGATATGCGTTTCCTCGGATCGCTTGATCACATGCTTGATCGTATAGCGCCCCTGACGCAGGCTCACGCCTTCTAGTGGACTGTGCGAGACAAGCGCAGCTGGAATGGTCAGGCGTCCACAAAGCGAGCAACAACGCTGGCCAAAACGTACCTGCGTATCACAATAGAGACAGCAGCGACTATCGTATTCTATACCGCAACTCGCGCAGCGCTGCGCTCCCGTGCGGTTCTGTTGGCCGCATTGCTGGCAGAGGTGGCGCTGTTGTGCTTTCGTGACGGCTTCTATATAATGATCGGCAAATGCGCTAATGCTATAGTAGCGTTGGCGATAGTCTTTTGACAGAGCACGCTGCAATACTGCACTGACCTCCACTGGAATACGTGCATTCCACTGCTGTGGTGCGGGTAGTACTTCGTGCATATGCGCATGCCACATCTCTTCTAGCCGCTTGTACTGAAAGGGAGGACGGCCAGCGAGCAATTCATAACAGCATGTGGCAAGTGCATATTGATCGGTATCGCGGCGTGGCTGGCCCTGCCATTGCTCAAGCGGCATATATGCAGCTGTACCTGTCACCTGATCGACTGAGGCGTGAGTTTGCTTGCCAAGATAAAATGTGGTGCCGAAGTCTGCTAATAACACCTGGCCCCTACGTCCGATCAGCAGATTGCCTGGCTTTACATCCTGGTGAATCAGCCCGTTATTGTGAATATATTGTAGGGCACTGGCAATCTGCTGCACGTAGGGAATAAGTTCTTCCACAAAGGCTAGTCGTCGTGTCCCGTCCGCCTGGCGAAAGAGGTCGAGGATGGTCTGCGGAGCATACTCCATGACAAAGTAGGGCTGTTCATTCTCTTCTATTTGTCCAAAGCTGTAGACAGGCAGGATATTGGGGTGCTGCATGGCTGCAATACGACGTGCTTCCTGGAAGAAACCTGCCTGCGCTTTATCGGTGAGCTGATCTAGGCGCAAGACTTTGAGAGCCAACATACGGCTCAAGGGCATCGGTTCGCGCACTTTATAGACATAGCCATAACTCCCGGCACCGATGAATGCAATAACTTCGTAGATGCCAATATGCGCGCCCTGCACGAGGAAATCACATTGTCGGCAACAGATGGCGTTCCGCGTGAGTTCAGGCAACGGGCCAAGGATCAATCCTACCTCTTCTGCTTTGATACATATAGTGCCAGTTAGACGGAAGTGTTCCGTCTTCCTTACTGCATGTACGGCTTGTGTTGGGTGCTAGTTGCGAATGTGTGCTGTGGCATGATTGTACTTGAGAATGAGGGAAACAGGCAAGCGAGATAGCAGTAAAAGCGCTTCTATTGCTACTCTATGCCGTTTCTTGAGGTGTACTGATCAACTTGCTTCAGTACACTCATATCAATGCAGGCTGTGAGGAGTCATCGGCAGATGCCGATAATACTCTCACTAACGCACGTTTCGGCTTAGACGAGTGTGCCCCATTTTTTGTATTCCTTTGCACAGGTTGTAGATCTTGCGTTATGCCCGGCAACTCGTTAGGAAAGTACTGCTGATCATCTATAAATTTTTTAATTTTTTGTAGAGAAATCTTCGCTAAGCCTTCGACATTAGCAATATTTGAGAGCGATGTGAACTCTACTGACTTACATGCCTCAGCAATTTTTTTGGCATCTCTGGCGTTGAGTCCGATCTCTCCTTGTAATTTGTCTGGAGAGTGCGCTAGCTCATTAAATAGTTTCCAAATGGCTATCTCAATTTCATTGTTATTTAAGTATTCTCTATCACCTTCTGCAATATAAATATAGACATCAATATCAAGGTTGCCAAGATATTTAGCCATTAAAGGCCCCACATCATCCCAGGAAAGTTTCCCATTTTGCGCACCAAGCTTTGGAAAAGCAATGCTCTTTATACCGACCATTTTATAGTTGGCAACAAAATATTGAAGCCCCTTTTCCAAATATTCTATTTTTGAGTTAGCTTTCCAATTATCTTTAGTTGGGAAGTTAAGAATCCAAGGAGTACTTTGTTTATAAAGGCTCGGTCGCCCAATACGGATTTTACCAATTTTACATTCTTCCTGATAAACAAGAAACATCTCTGGGTATCTGTGTTTGAATGCCAGCGCGAGACCTTTGCCCATAACCCCCTTGCAATTTACTGTGTTAACAATTACCTGTGCTTTCGATTCAAAAATATCCCCTTTTACATAGTGTAACGCTGTCATAATCTCACCTCAAAAATAGGCAATTTGTACTAATTAGCTCCATTATAGCATGGACTTTCTGAAAATACAATGTCTTTGCTACCTAAGTACTACTTCTCTGTCACTTACCATGTGTTATTAGTGAATGAATTAAAAAGACACGTAGAGCTGAAATTCTTCTTGTATTTAAAATGTTGAATATGATAAAATTTTCTTATCTTTTTGTCATTACATCTAGAACCAGAAAGGCTTATCACGTGGAGGAGTCAAAATATTTAGAAGGTCATATATACCATATGGTACATTTTCGCAACTTAAAAAGCATTTTTTCAATTTACGCAATTCTTTCAAAAAACTTGTTGCAGAAGGAAGGACTTGTTCATTTATCTATTGCATACCAGACAGTACAAGATCTACGAGATCGTATATTTATCTGGGATTTCCTTGAAAAAACATATTACTCTTTACATAGGTATGTCCCCTTCTATTTTTCTGTGAAATCATCCCCAATGTTATATATACAACATAGCAGAGGTATACAAAATCAGCTTATTATCCTTGAAATAAGTCGTACAATTCTACGAGAACAGGGCGTATTATTTACTAACGGCAATGCCTCAAACCAACGGCTGTCAAAATATAAAGGCGAGAAAGTAGGAATTGTGCCTGCTACTGCCGCAACCAACTACTTATGCCGACGTATATATCGTCCTGGGGGACCATATGGTACAGGGTCGCATATTTCAGAAATTTATGCGGACGTGAATCTACTTGATAGGCTAGATTGGGCTGGCATCTCTGGTTCACCAGCTATCGAAGATCGTGATGAGTCTGAATGGATAAGAAGTCCTGAGTCTAAATGGGTAAGAAGTGCTGAAGTCTTAGTACCAGATTCTGTGCCGCTCTCTAAAATTAGTAATATTGCTGTTAGCACGCCGAGCATGGTTGATAAAGTAAATAGTTTGATCGTTCATTTAGGCTTACAAGGAACACTTCCTTCTGCTATACATAGGCCAGATCTCTTTTTATAAGCAACTATCTCATGCACAGAGACAATAGTTGCCACAAATGCTACCTCCTGTACGAACGCTACCACTTCAGCACCACCAGATACTTTTTCACTAAACGCTATGATTAGCATCATCATAACTGTATGAATTTTTAATCGGTATAATCATCACCACAACCATCGTATCATTTAGCCAAAGCTGACATTGTGGAGATAATCTTGTCACCATTTACTGGTCATTTGCGTATATATTCTGTACACATAAAGAATCTCGTTCTGTTATAGAAACACAGCAGTGTCCACAGTTATAATTAACGAGATGCTTTTAGAGCATAGTCCTGGTTACAAGAAGATGGTGTTCCACCCTCTTGTAGCTGCTTAAGAAGCCTTGAGAAAGGAAAAATTTATGACTACCTATTCTCCGCTCATCGTTGGCGTATTTCACAAAGAGCCGGACGCCAAACATGCTATTAATGCGTTACGCGCCGCTGGCTTTGACCGCCACCAGATCGGTCTGGCACTGCGCGAAGGGGGAGTAGTCACATCCAGTTTGCTTGACGACCTTGTGAAGCTAGGCGTTCCCCAGGACCGTGCTAGTTACTACGACAATGAGTATCGACTTGGTAACGCTATTGTCTCGGTGAGGGCGGATGGCCGGGAGCACGAAGCGATGGATATCTTGCATCGCTATGGCGCATATGGCCTCCAGGGTGCCACGATGGAAACAGCTAGCACTCCGCATAGCCCCACTGAAGCCACCACAGGATCAACAGGTACTGCAACAGGACCTACCGGGGCCAACGCAAGGCCAATGCAAGCCACCACAGGACCAACAGGTCCCCGTGAGATCCGTCCAGGCGAAGAGCATGCTATACAACTGCATCAAGAAGAGTTGCAGGCCGAGAAAGAGCGCGTGCAAACAGGTGAGGTTCGTGTCTACAAGGAAACCGTGAGCGAAGTCCAGAGCATTAATGTTCCTGTCACCCACGAGGAAGTCTACATAGAACGTCGTCCTGTCACCGAAGGGCAAGCCTCAGAGACGCCGCTTGGTCAGGAAGAGGTCATTCGCGTACCAGTTACTGAAGAACAGGTTATTATCACCAAGCGCCCCGTTGTCACCGGTGAAGTTACTATTGGCAAGCGCGAAGTCGAAGAGAACCTGCAATATACCGATACTGTCCAGCACGAAGAGGCTCGTTTAGAACACGAAGGCCAGACACGTGTTCGCACCAACGAAGATGTCGATACGCCACTAGTTGACGACAAGACTCGTGCCCGCCAAAATGAAAAGTTGCGCCGTCGCAAGGGCAGTAGTGATGTCTAGCGCTTGATTGCGCTTATAACTCTGAGAAGTCTGCGGCCCATGCTTGCCGTGGGCCGCAGAATCATTGTTCTTAACGAGGTGCTTGCGACATGATACAACAACAACAACAACCAGGCATGCTTTGGACGATCAACCGTGTGTTCGCTCTAGTCTTTGGTATTGTCTTTCTCCTCATAGCGCTCATTGGCTTCTTCACGCCAGCCAGGAATACGACAGGCGTGCAGGGCCTCTTCGGCATACTTGATGTGGACCTTGTACACAATCTGATCCACTTAATAACAGGTGTGATTGCCATTATTGCTGCTCTCGGTGGACAGGCCCGCACCTTTAATCAGGTCTTTGGCATCATCTACCTGTTGTTGGGACTACTGGGACTTTTCCCGTTCTTCTACTTTCCGCCAGGAACGTTTGGCACTGACCGAAGTCTCTTCCTGGGGATTATGCATCTCAATGCTGCTGACCACGCCTTTCATCTTCTCGTTGGTCTTGCCGCGGTCATTGTGGGATTTTTGTTTGCTGGATCTACTTCACCGCGTAGTAGCGTATAGCACTGCGCTGACGACGGGCACCCATAAAGGATGCCCATAGGCATGCGCGTTAAGCAGAGGTTTGCCTCTGCACTCCCTTGTTCTTGCCAACTCCGGCGGCAGCAGGGAAGAAAAGGGGTATTTGGGGACACCCCACACCCCGCCAGGGGCGAAGCCCCCTGGACCCCCGCTTAGCGCGCATGCTTATGGGCATCCTTTATGGGTGCCCTGGCGGCTGAGGAGTTGCTTTGTGTTGCGCTTTTCTGCTAGCTGCTGCCGCCTGTGCAGCAACCTTGCGTCGTTCGCGTACTAGAGCCTGATGTTCGTTGCGCCAGCGCTCAATGTCGTCGCTTGTTAAGGTCAGGATAATACGTCGATCGTAGACGGCATATGCATGCTCGCTACCAGCCTTGCGAAAACTACCATAGCCGACGACTGGCAGCTTCTGCTCCTCCGTCCAGCGTTTTCGCTCATACGTTGTGCAACCAAGCAATGTTTCGAGTTCCCAGGGCGGGACGGCCAGTTCAAAGGCAAAGACTTCAAAAAGTTGAGCCTGGGCGATCCTGTCCAGCGCCAAGTATGTCCATAAGTGTTGTACGAGGTTGGCCTTCATCTCGCGCGAGCTGGCGGGCAGTTTGAGAAAGGTTAGAAATGCTCCCAGTTGCTCTTTGGAAAGCTGATGCACCAATTCTTCGCGCAAGACGACGCTTGCAGCGAGTTCTGGACAGCTTGCCTGCGGTCCTTGCGCGCTCAAACGGGCAATCGCTTTCATCCACGCTGGTTTCCTCTCTTCCTCCAATTCACGTTGCTGCGCCAGATAAGCCACACGGCTGGCTTCGAGCTGAGCTTCGTATTGTTTCAGGATCTGCGGCCACAAGGCCATGAAATCCTGCACTGCCTTGGGAACGTCTACCTGTAAGACCTGTTTTAGCTCAAAGACATCTCCATGTGAGGAGAGCACAAACGCTTCTTGTTCTGTCCCCGCTCTGACACTATATTGTTCTGCGAATACGCTCAGCTGTTGTCGTATCTGGTCGGTGAGGATAAAAGTGGGTTCTGGTGCGCCGCTAAAGAGTTTGCCTGCGGCCTCAAATGCCTTACATACCGGGCGTAATTCAATCGTTATGTTGGCAAACTGTTGCCCCATATTTTGCACGCTAATATACGGGCAACGATTGTTTTTGCATCTGCTCTGCACCAGTCCCACAATCTGATTGTTGACATCTGGACCCAGTTGCAGATAGCCAGCATTCCATGCGCGATCGACCAAGCGCTGCTCAGCTTTGCGTTGCTGGGTTTTACGCTGTTTGCGGGTGAGTTGTGGCTGTGGTTGTGGTTGTTGCGCCGCTGGTTGTGGTGGCTGCTCTTTGTGCCAGCTCTGTCTGTGGAATGGTTCCTGTACACCATGATTGAGCCAGGCGGCTAATGCACGTAGCCAGTCCTGTCCGATTGGAGGGCAAGGCTCGTGCTCTGCTTGCGCGTCCTGTACGCAGACTTGAAAGGCCAGTTCGGTGATAAAGCCAAACTGCTTGATCGGCATGATGATGAGCCGGTGCTGGAGCGTTGTCGCATCTAAGCATACAAACTCGCCATCTGAATTGGCATAGCCTTCGACTTCCCACCAAGCTGTATAGGTCCCGTACGAGATGTCTGTATGCGATGAATGTACTACATAGCCCAGTAGGAGACAGAGATCATCCAGTGTCTCATCCATGTATTCTTCACCGATCATACGCTCAAGCCAGGATATGAAGAGCGTGTTGAGCTGTTCATTGCTATACTGTAAGAGCGCCGCCCGGCATTGTTGCAGCAGTTTTTCCGTTTCTGGCTTCATTTTCCACGTTTCCTCATGACGTCTGAGTTGTTCTGTCTTTTCGCCTCTTGTTAATGAGAGGATCGGTTGTTATAGCGATGTCTATTGTACATGGATGTGGGGGTTTGCGCAATGTAGGGACTTTTAACCAACCTTATCATAAATACTTTTACCCGTCCCGCGATACGTGCTGGCCACATACTCGTAGATTCTTTCTTGCAATGCGTTTAACTCTGGCAGATACGGGTTGGGCAGTTCTCGGAGAGCGGCTTTGATCATGTTGCGTACCTGTGCTCTGGCTCGCCCCTTAGTCTCCCAGTCGAAGCGCAGCTTTTCCTGTTTTAAGGTTGCCAACCGCCTACACACCATGATCTTTATACGATCTTTTTCATCTTCGCTCAGCCGAATTTCGGGTGACAGCACTACATCATAGAACGCGAGTTGCTCTTCGGTGAGACCTTCCCTGATATGACGCTCTTCTTCTTCTCCGAGTCTTTTCATAAATTGCAGTAGCTTATGATAGTGTATCTCCTGATTGGCACTGCCTTGATTGTACTCTTCAATCATGCTTTGAAACTCTTCTTGATAATTGGTGCGTTTCTTGTTATGCGCTAGCATATCCTGTATTTTTACAGCAATTCTACCGCGTAGCCGTTCGTACTTGATAGCTTGATTGCCCGCCTTAAAGTCCTCTGCTAATGCCTGATAATCGATCTTGCTCAGGTCAATACGCTCCGGCAGCATATACTGGCCACTTGACTCGTTGACCTTGCGTACAATGTAGTCCTTAGTGGCAACGGATTCGCTCATCAAGTTGTTGATGTCTTCCATGATGTTGGAAACATCTGCTGGCTCTTTGAGGGAGTAGATGATACGCGCAAGCTCGATTAAGAGGGCGACACGCCTCTCATAGCTCTGCTGAATCTCTCGATTGGGTAAGAGCGCGTTGTAGTAACGTTCGGCAGACGCTACCAATGAGATATACTGCTTTTGCGTGTCATCGTTGACGACGATTTTATTAGCGGCATCTGCAAGTAAGTGAATGGAATCCATGATGCTGACGGCCAAAATAGCTGGCAGGTCAATGCTCTGTTGCAAGCAAAATGCTTCGGCGTCTCCGATGGCTTGCTCCAAGGCGGGCAGCAGGACGCGCTTGTTTTGGATGGGCATGTCGCCTTTATCGGCAGGACCGCCCTGCTGATCCTGGCTGGCGGCATAGATGGCGAGTGCTTTGCGCAGATCGTTAAAGATGCCGAGATAGTCAACAATGAGACCGTTCACTTTCAGCCCGTTCTCTCGGTTACGGAAGACACGGTTGGCACGTGCGATCGTCTGCATCAAAGTGTGGTTGCGCATAGGTTTGTCGAGATAGACGGTGGACAGGCTGGGTACGTCGAAGCCGGTCATCCACATGGCACACACGAAGACGATGCGCAAGGGATAAGTGGGAGACTTAAACATGCCTTCCAGGTCCTCTTTTTCTATGCGTCGGCGGTGCGTTTGAATATCCAGCCCTTTTGCCTTGAACTTGGCTTCTTCATTCTGCTCTGAAGAGACGATGACGGCCATCTCTGTTGCTTCCATATAGCTGATGTCATGTTGCAGTTTGGCGCGTATATCCTCTTGTATCTCGTCGTTTTCATCGGTCGCTTGCAATTGAGTTTTCAGTTTATCCGTCTCGCTACGCCAGTAGTGCCACACTTTGTCGTACATCTTCACGGCAGTCACTTTGTCGATGCAGACGACCATGGCTTTGCCTCGATAGCCACGGCGCATGAAATGTTGCACGATGTCTGCGGCGATCGTCTCCAGACGCGGTTCGAGGGTAATGATGCTGTAGAGTTCCTTAAACTTCTTTTCGACGATCTCTTCCTCTTCTTCTTCCGCTTCCGCCTTGTCCAGCGCTTCACTGATCTGGGCGTTAATCTCGCTATTAATGACTTGTATTTCGGGTGTACGATTCTCGTAGTAAAGCGGTACGGTGGTGCCGTCCGCGATGGAGCGACCAAAATTGTATTGGCTGACATAATCACCGAACTTTTTGCGCGTCTCTTCCCGCTCTGCACCTTCAATAAGTGGCGTACCTGTAAAGCCAATAAAGGCTGCATTGGGCAGTGCTTCGCGCATGTTTTGCGAAAGCTCTGCATATTGTGAGCGGTGCGCTTCGTCAGAGATGACGATGACGTTTGAGCGCTCGGTGAGCACGGGATAAGGTTTGCGCTCCTTTTTTGCTGACTTCCTGGGTACGGCTGCTTTCTTTTGCTTGCCTGCTGCATTGAGGTTGCGCAGGTGAAATTGGTGAATGGTGGTGAAGATCACACGGTGATTCTCTGTGAGCAACTGCTGAAGATGCTTCCCTCCCCTGGCATGCGTCTCGTGCCCCTGTACTGCATTGACATTTTTGAACGTTTGATAGATCTGTTTGTCCAGGTCTTCACGATCTGTGACAACCAGGAAGCTCCAGTCGCCTTTGAGTTTGTAATGAACTTTTTGTGCGAAGAAGATCATGGAGTAACTTTTGCCGCTACCTTGCGTGTGCCAGAAGACGCCCAATTTGTCATCGTGCTCTTTACGCTGTTCGAGTGCTGTAATAGCGTTATTGACGCCCAGGTATTGGTGGTTGCGGGCGATGATCTTTTTTAGTCCGCCACTTTCGTCGCTGAACAGGATAAAGTTTTCGATGAGGTCTAACATGCGACGGGGCTGACACGTACCTCTAATAATGGTTTCCAGGGAGGCTCTAGGTGGTTCGTCTTCATGCTCGATTCTTGTCCATGCGGCAAAATGTTCCCAGCCCGCCGTCAGACTGCCCAGGCGGCTCTCGCGCCCGTTTGAGAGGATGATCAGGGCATTATACCAGAAAAGCTGTGGAATAGTGTTCTTGTAGTCTCTAAGATTGTTATTATATGCATGTTCGAGCCGCTCGTGTAGCGCTTTGAGTTCGATAAAGATGAGCGGGATGCCATTGACGAAGCCGAGCAGGTCGGTACGGCGATGATAGATGTCGTGGCGCAACCAGAGTTGAGAGACGAGCAAGTAGTCATTGTTCTTTGGCTCTTCCCAGTCGATATAGCGCAGGGTAATGCTTTGCCCCTTATCACGCTTATCTTCTCCGGCCAGAGCTAGCTCGACGCCATTTTTCAAGAGCAGATAGACATCGCGGTTGGCTTCAGCTAGTGGTCGATCACTGCGATCTCTCTTGATCTCTTCAATAGCGCGGTTAAGCAGATCTTCGGCCTGCTCTGCGACTTGCGCCAAGAGCTGCTTATTCAGTTCTGCTAACTTAGGCCGCAGATATTTGAGCAGGACAACTTCGCTCTCATGCTCACGCCCCAGGACGCTATGTGGCCCGGCCTGATCGTAAAAAGCGTTGACATGGGTGTATCTTAGCTGCTCGAAAAGCTCTATGGCTGGCTTCTCAACACGATTAAGCTCGTTATACTCGTACATGCGCCGAGTTCGCTCCTTGCCCGCAAAAAGTGATGCATATACATCCGCTAGCGCAGTACAAGGATACCATAATTCGTAACGATCGACTACTCCCTTGCGCAATGAATTGCGCGGCTACAGGTCTCGTTTGCCGTCAACCTCATGCGCAATGAATTGCGCGGTTACGCATCTCGTTTGCCGTCAACCTCATAATCCTGCCCCGTCATAATGGAGGTTAGATAGTCATCATCGAGCAACTTGAGGATGTCCCACGGGTAATCTGGATCAAAGTGTAACACCTCCTGTTGCCCATTGTTGATCTCTATCACAGGAATATGCAGCTGGTTGCGCCCAATGACGGCCTTCATATCAG
>VBJK01000017.1 GCA_005879655.1 Chloroflexota bacterium
ACTCTATTTGTAGAAGCTGAGCGGGTACAAGGTATTGTTTCTATATTCTCTATCTTATCCAGCAAAACATGTTCAGTGCTTGATAACGGTGACGCTGTATTAGCTGGTGAGGTCACTGTTAGAGATATAACAGTGCTGCCAGATATCGGCTCGATTTTAGGCGTTAGAAGCCAATAGCGTTCGCGGGCAAAAGGATAGGTCGGAAGACTGATCCGCTGTGGGAGTGCAGGGGCCGTAGCCATCGGTTGGGGGCTGTAGGGGTCATGCCTTACGCTGACCCCGATGGTCGTGCGAGGCTCCAATCCCGCCCCTATGGTATACAGACGCTGCCACTCTATCTTGAGTCCCTTGACCCACCACTGCAAAATTTTCTCATACCTGCCGTGCTGGAGCCATTTGTCAATGACCTCTTGCAATTCTTCGTCCGTATTGAAGAGAGCCATGGTCTCTTTGTGTGATCTTACCTGTCCCCGATACCAGTCACCTTCCTCTTGCGGCTCTTGGAGATATTTGCCCAGCTTCTCTTCCAGTTCTGCAAGCGAACTGACCTGCAATGCCAATCGTTCCTCCATTGCCTCACGCCCTACTTGCAGCGTATAGGCCAAATCTTGCAGGGGCTCCTCAGCACTCGTTTTTGCTTGTATCCAGGCCAGCAATTGCCGAACTTGCTCGCGCAACCGCTCTTCGTTCCTGGCAGAGAGTACCACCAGGGACAGAGCTTTTCCCCGCCCTGGAGCTTGTCTCATAGATCCAGACCTCATAGTGCTGATTGGACGAGATTCCCGCGTCTTTGGCACATATTCTTCCAGCACTACGTGGGCATTAGAACCACCAGCGCCAAACGAACTGACTCCAGCTCGTCGAGGCAAAGCGTTACCCGCATAATCTCGTAGCGCCTCCCACTCCCGATTCTCCTGTACAATGTAAAACGGGCTGCCTTCCAGTTGGATATAGGGATTGATCTGCTCACAGTGCAAACTCTTCACCAGTTGTTTGTGCTGCATTTGCAGCAAGACTTTGATCACACCTGTAACACCAGAGGCCAATTCCAGATGCCCGATGTTACTTTTGACCGAGCCGATCCCACACACAGTCTGTAGCATTGGTCCCTCACCTATCATCTGGGAAAGCTCATTCCAAGCGGTCTTGAGTCCATTGATTTCAATTGGATCACCAAGCGGAGTTCCAGTTCCATGTGCTTCGATATAGCTCACAGTGCGGGGATCGATCCCAGCCTTACGGTAAGCTGCAATCAGCAGGTCAGCCTGTGCTCTGGGATTGGGAGCCGTGAGCGAACTAGCACGTCCACCATGGTTTTCAGCACTGCCACGAATCACCCCATAAATATGATCACCGGCTTGCTCTGCATCGGAGAGCTTCTTCAGGACGAGCATGCCAACCCCTTCACCTCGTCCATAACCATCGGCTTGAGCTGAGAAAGGTTTGCAGCGTCCATCTTCACTGAGCAGGCCCGCTTTATTGAAACTGATATGGATTGCAGGGGAGACCAGGATATTGATGCCACCGACAATGGCCATGGCACATTGGCCGCTCTCAATTGCGTTCACCCCTCGATGAATGGCAATCAAAGAACTGGAGCAGGCCGTCTCGATTGGCTGGCTGGGTCCATGCAGGTTCAGAAAATAGCTCATGCGGTTAGGTCCCACTGAGGGTGTCTGGCCGGTGGATGAATAGCTCTCAATGGGTACACGTGCCTGGGACAGTCGTTCACAGTAGCCACTGCTTATTGTACCCACAAACAAAGCCGTATCGGTTCCTGAGAGGCTCGATGCTGCATATCCGGCGTCCTCAATGGCCTTCCACACATACATCATCAGAAGTCGCTGCTGGGGGTCCATCTGCTCGGCTTCGCGGGGAGAGATCCCGAAAAACAGGGGATCAAACTGCTCGATGCCATCCGTTATCCCAGCCCGTTTGACGTTCGCTTTATTTGCGGAAGAGCCAGGATCGCCGAAATAGCTCTGCCAATCCCAGCGCGAGGCTGGAATTTCGCCAGTACAGTCTCGACCTACAAGCAGATTGCTCCACAAGCTCTGCACATCAGGAGCTAGCGGGAACATTCCGCTCATGCCTATAATAGCGATGGGTGATGCTGGTGCAAACGCTTTTTGCTCTGAAATCTGTACAAGTGAACGTACATCGCTAAAGTGACTTCTAGCAATCGAGTTTGGGAATGATGCCCCTTCTGTTGTCACTGGTTCTGAGGCGGTGTCCTTTCGGACCATTTCTGGGGTATGGTTTCCTGAATCCACAGGCGATACTGTAGCGAAATGGGGAGCGAGGACGGAAGCATAAGTTACCTGCAAGTACTGGACAAGACGCTCTATGGTCGAATGCTCAAAGAGGAGTGGAGGGGTCAGATTCAACTGATAGGTCTGGTTGAGGCGGTTGGCAAACTGTATAAAGTTGATCGAATCGAAGCCATACTCTGAGAAGTTCGTCTTGTGGTCAATCTGCTCAACCTGGACTTTGAGCATGCGGGAAACCATATGCGTCAGAGCTTCGCACAGCTTGTGTGTAGAGACCGCATCGAACGACTGTAGTTTGCCACTTTCGCCCTCATGGCTAGTGTGGTATCCTCCAAGGGATCGAGGAAAAGAAAAAAGTCTGAAGTGCTGCTTGATGCGTTCTACTTGCCCATGCAGTACCATGACCTGTGCCTGCCCACAGGACAAAGCCTGATAGAGTGTTCTCATGCCTGTCTCTGTCCCCATCGGCTCTTGTCCCAGCAGTTCGCGCATCATCTCTAGCATTGACGCATCGACTTGCATTCCGCCTGTTTCCCAGTAGGGCCAATTAATCGAGAGCGTTGCTCCCTGGCGCTCTCCCGCTAGAACCTTTGCCCGACGAGTGTGCGCAAAGGCATCGAGGTATGCATTGGCTCCTGCATAGTCGGCATACCCCACACCACCTATCACAGCAGAGAGCGACGAACATACGATGAAGAAGTCCAGAGAGATATGCTTACTTGCCTCATCCAACTGCTCGACTCCAATCACCTTGGGAGCCAACACAGCCTGCACTTCCTCTTGCGTCTTGTCGAGCAAACGAGTGTTGCGGGACACACCAGCGGCATGGATGATCCCATCTAGACGCCCCGATTTTTGTAGCACTCTCTGGATGAGGGCATGTACGGTGGGCCTATCTGAGGAGTCTTGCATGCAGGCTACATCTAGCTGCTGATAGTTGACATGTACATGTCCTCTGCCTAGCTGTTCTAATTGTGCATATTTTTCACTTGACAGTGCGGATCGACCCACGAGGATCACCGTCGCTGACTCCACGTGCTGGGCAATTTCTTGCACGAAGAGTTGAGCCAGGCCACCTGCTCCTCCTGTGATGAGATAGCACCCGCCATCTCTCCAGGGGAGGCGAGCCGAAGCCGTCCTCTGAGCAGGCTCCTGCCACTCTCTCACCCAGCGCTTGCCGTCCCGATAGCGGATGTATGGATC
>VBJK01000169.1 GCA_005879655.1 Chloroflexota bacterium
ACTTGCCTTTGCTTATCCAGGCTGTGACAGCTTTTTGTCCATCTTCGTCTGCGGTAAAGACACCATAAGCGTCTTGTCGTCTCACCTGTCCACGATACCAGTCACCGTGCCCTTGCGCATCTTGCAGGTATCTATGCAACTTCTCAGAGAGTTCTGCGAACGAACTGACCGGCAGTGCCAGTCGTTCCTCCATCGTCTCACGCCCTACTTGCAGCGTATAGGCCAAATCCTGTAGCCTTGGGGGTTCCTCGGCACCGGTACCCGCTTGTATCCAAGTCAACAGTTGCCGCACCTGAGCATTGAGCCGCTCTTCGTTCTTGGCAGAGAGGACGATGAGTGCGGGGGGGGCAGGCAACCACAAAGGTCGCGAGGCGGCAAGCCCCTCATGGATGCCCAGAGGCTTTGGCACATACTCCTCAAGCACCACATGGGCATTGGTGCCACCAAATCCAAATGAACTGATCCCCGCTCGTCGTGGCAATGTATTGCCCGCCTGATCCTGTAGCGCTTCCCATTCGCGGTTCTCCTGCACGATAGAAAACGGGCTGGCTTCCAATTGGATGTAGGGGTTGAGTCTCTCACAATGCAAACTCTTCACCAGCTTTTTATGCTGGAGTTGCAGCAATACTTTGATCACACCTACTACCCCGGCGGCCAGTTCTAGGTGTCCGATATTGCTTTTGACTGAACCAATTCCACACACAGCTGTCGGTATCGGCCCCTCTCCTATGATCTGTGCGAGCTTGCTGAAGGCGGTCTTGAGACCATTAATTTCGATGGGGTCCCCAAGCGGGGTCCCAGTTCCATGTGCCTCGATGTAACCCACTGTGCGGGGATCGATCCCGGCCTTGCGATAGGCCGCAATCAAGAGATCAGCCTGTGCTCTGGGGTTAGGGGCTGTGAGCGAACTGGAACGTCCTCCATGGTTTTCGCTACTGCCAAGGATCACGCCATAAATATGGTCTCCATCTTGCTCAGCCTCAGCGAGCCTTTTCAAGACAAGCATGCCGACCCCTTCTCCTCGCACATAACCATTGGCCTCAGCCGAGAAGGTTTTGCATCGTCCATCTGGAGAGAGCATTCCCGCTTTGCTCGCACTGATGTGCAGTTCGGGGGAGATCAGGGTATTGACACCGCCTACGATGGCCATGCTACACTCTCCATTCTCAATGGCCTTCACCCCCCGGTGAATGGCAACCAGGGAACTGGAGCAGGCTGTATCAATCGGCTCGCTAGGTCCGTGCAGGTCGAGAAAATAACTCATGCGGTTGGGTCCCACCGTTGGGGCCAGACCAATGATTGCATAGCCTTGCATCGCCATAGGCGCACGAAATACTCGTTCACCATAGCCACTGCTGGCTGTTCCCACAAATAAAGCGGTGTCGCTTCCTGAGAGGCTTGACGGTGCGTAGCCAGCATCCTCGATGGCCTTCCAGACGTACATCATCAGCAGCCGTTGCTGCGGGTCCATCTGCTCGGCTTCGCGGGGAGAGATCCCAAAGAATTGGGGATCAAAACACTCGATGCCTTCTATCACCCCGGCCCACTTAATGTTCATGTTATTGGGATTTGCAGTTGTTAGATGGCTGAAAGAGGTCTGCCAATCCCAGCGTGAGTCCGAAATTTCGCCAATACAGTCACGGCCTTCGAGCAGATTGCTCCACAAGCTCTGCACGTCAGGGGCTTGGGGAAACGTGCCGCTCATACCGATGATGGCGATAGGCTCAGATCCAGCAGGCACTTTTGGCTCTGAAACGTGCCCACTGGCAATACGAGCGTATTCTCTGGGAGAGGGTACTGCAACTAGTACCCCGTCTTGGCACTGGTCCTTTTGAGTCTCCTGTGGGGCTCCTGTGGATGCTACCGCAAAATGAGGGGTGAGGACAACAGCAGAAGTGCTCTGGAGATAGAGGGCAAGACGCTCGATGGTCGAATGCTCATAAAAGTGTGCAGGAGTCAGATTGAGCTGATAGGTCTGATTGAGGCGATTAGCAAATTGTGTGAAGGTGATCGAATCACAGCCATACTCTGAGAGGTCCGTCTCGATATCAATCTGCT
The DNA here is from genome assembly GCA_005879655.1 of Chloroflexota bacterium. The sequence continues at coordinate 2,059 of VBJK01000169.1, forward strand.
CCACCTGGATTTTGAGCAAGTTGGAAACCATCTGCAAAAGTGCCTTGCTCAACTTGTCCGTAGAGACAAGGGGCTGTGACTTGTCCCTGCCCGCTGCATCCTGTTCACTATCTCGACCAGGACCTATAACGCTCTCAACAGGCAGGGTTGGCCTGCTGCTACCGAAGGAATCTGAGGATCGGCGCAACTGCTGTTTGATGCGTTCTACCTGCCCACACAGCACGACGACCTGCGTTTGACCGGAGGCAAGGGCTTGATAGAGGCTCTTCATCCCCGTCTCTGTTCCCATCGGCTCTTCTCCCACCAACTCCCGCATCATCTGTATCATTTCCGCGTCCATTTGCATCCCGCCCGCTTCCCAGTAGGGCCAATTGATTGAGAGCGTTCTCCCCTGACGTTCCCCGGCCAGAACCTTTGCTGCTCGCGTATGCGCAAAGGCATCCAGATAGGCATTGGCTCCTGCATAGTCTACATATCCCACGCCGCCCAGCACGGCGGAGAGTGACGAACAAAGAAGGAAGAAGTCTAGCGGGATCTGCGAGCTGGCTTCATCCAGCAACTCGACCCCTATGACCTTGGGAGCCAGTACCGCCCGCACTTCCTCTTCCGTCTTGTCGAAGAAGCGGGTATTGTGTAGCACACCCGCTGCATGGATGATTCCATCCAGGTACCCTGATTGCTGCATGACCCTCTGGATGAGTTTGTGCACGGCTCGCCCATCGCTCACGTCCACCTGCTGGTAGTCTATGCGTATGCCACCTTGGGAACCTCGCAGCCTGGCTGCATCCAACTGTGTATGCTGCTGAGTGGTCAGTGCAGATCGGCCTACTAAGATGACAGTGGCGGTTTGCACCATGCGGGCAATCTCTTGAACAAAGAGCCGGGCTAAGCCACCTGCTCCTCCCGTGATGAGATAGCATCCCCCTTCTTTCCAGGGTATATAATTTGTCGTGGACGGCGGCGACACAAGGCGGGGTCGATCAATGCCCCCACCTCGCTCCACGCTACCCCCGTCCCCTACGGGAATATGATCGAGTTCTTGCCACTCTCTCACCCAGCGTTTGCCGTCCTGATAGCGGATGTGAGGCTCGTGTGGGAGAATACGCTGGTTCTCGCGTAGCCAGACGAGCAGTTCACCTTCATCTGGTTCTCCTATTACTTCGATCAGTTGTCCTTGTAGTTTCGGATACTCCTGTTGTACCACTTTGAGCACACCAACTAGGGCTTCAAGCAAGGACGGCTCCGCTCTGTGTGCCACCACCACCTGCACCAGCACCGCTTCAACTGGTCGCGATTGCCGCAGTGACTGAAGCTCTTGGATCAATTGCACCATCATGTCCTGGAAGCGCTGTTCCCGATGGGGCTGTAAGCTCTGTAAACTGCGACAACGCCCACATTGGGGAAGCTTGGCCTGGATGCGCGAGGCTTCTATTCCTGGGAGATCACATAGCAACACAAGTTGCGATGCTCCTGGTTTCAGTAGCTTGGTAGGCAGGAACGCTTCCTCTAAGAGGCTCTCGCCAGACAAAGCCTCTTCTTTCCAACCAGGGGTCAAAAGCTTTGTTCGCTGAGACTCGAACAACGTGGAGGTGTTCTGCTGTACTAGTGCATTTCCACTTGACTTATTAGGATTTGGTGTGTACACTCCCCCTGTGGGGAGGTTGCAGGAGCCAATGTCATTTCTCGATGGGGATTGAAAAGAGGGATTGAACGGATACAGAGTATGAAACGAGGTTGCAGCCTGGGGGATCGCAGTGAGACTTCCTGTGGACCTACCCATAGAGATTGCCTGCGGCTCCGCTTCTGAACTTGTCTCGGTAGAGATCCAATAGCGTTCGCGGGCAAAGGGATAGGTCGGCAGGCTGATTCTTCGTGGCAGGGGGGGGACCGTAGGGATAGGGTCTTGCCCTGCTTCCGCCCCTATAGTATAGAGGCGCTGCCACTCTATCTTCAGGCCCTTGACCCACCACTGCAAGAGTATTTCATATTTGCCGTATTGGAACCATCTGTCAATGGTCTCTCGCAATCCTTCATCTGCATGTAAGAGTGCTACCGCCTCTTTATGCTGCTTCACCTGACCCCGATACCAGTTGCCTGTCTCCTGTGGCCTTTGGAGATATCTGTGCAATTTTTCTTCTAATTCTGCGAACGAATTGACTTGGAACGCCAGTCGTTCCTCCATTGCCTCACGTCCTACTTGCAGAGTGTAGGCCAAATCCTCGATCTGCTGAGCTGAATCCTCTATGGCGCATTGGAAAGGGGTTGTAGGGACGTGGACGCTTGCTTGTCCTGTCTCTACAACCCCCGTTCGCTTCCCTATGTTTACGGCAATCCAGGCGAGCAAATGCTGCACCTGCTCGTCCAATCGCTCTTTATCTCTGGCTGAGAGGACTATGCATGCTGGTCGCTGGGGACTACCAACTGAGAGCTTTGCCCTGGGCTTTGGCACATATTCCTCAAGCACCACATGAGCATTGGCTCCTCCGACGCCAAACGAACTGACCCCAGCTCGTCGCGGCAATGGATTGCCCGTGGTATCCCGTAGCGCCTCCCACGTGCTGTTCTCCTGTACGATATAGAACGGACTGGATTCTAGCTGGATATAGGGGTTGATTTGCTCGCAATGCAGACTTTTCACCAGGGTTTTGTGCTGCATTTGCAGCACGACTTTGATCACCCCCGCAACACCGGAGGCCAGCTCCAGATGTCCGATGTTGCTTTTCAGTGTGCCAATCCCGCACGAGGCCTGTGGTAGCGGTCCTTCTCCTATGATCTGTGCTAGCTCGCTGAAAGCGGTCTTGAGTCCATTGATTTCGATGGGATCACCAAGTTTAGTCCCAGTTCCATGGGCTTCGATGTAACTGACTGTGCGGGGGTCCACCCCGGCTTTGCGATAGGCTGCAATCAAGAGGTCAGCCTGCGCTTTGGGATTAGGAGCAGTGAGTGAAGTGGCACGCCCGCCATGATTCTCGGCAGAGCTGCGAATGACTGCATAAATATGATCACCAGCCTGCTCGGCCTCGGAGAGTTTCTTTAAGACGAGCATACCGACCCCTTCGCTTCGCACAAAGCCATTGGCCGAGGCCCCGAAACTTTTGCAACGTCCATCTTCACACAGCATGCCCGCTTTGCTCAAACTGATGTGTATTTCAGGGGAGATGAGCGTGTTAATACCGCCGACGATGGCCATGCTGCACGCGCCGCTCTCCAGCACGCTTACTCCCCGGTGAATGGCGATCAAGGAACTGGAACAGGCCGTTTCTATCGGTGCGCTGGGTCCACTCAGGTTGAGAAAATAGCTCATACGGTTGGGTCCCACTGACGGTATCAGACCAGTGGAGGAATAGCCTTCAATTGCTGTGTTCGCACGCAGTATGCGTTCACAGTATCCGCTGCTCATTGTGCCTACAAACAGAGCGGTGTTTGTTCCTGACAGGCTCTTTGCTGAGTACCCAGCGTCTTCTATAGCCTTCCACACGTACATCATCAGTAGCCGCTGTTGCGGGTCCATCTGCTCCGCTTCGGCTTTCGAGATGCCGAAGAACAGGGGATCAAAGATCTCAACATCCTCTATCACTCCTGCCCATTTGATGTTTGTCTTATTCGTCTCAGTTGCTGGATTGCCGAAATAAGTCTGCCAATCCCAGCGCGAGGACGGAATTTCGTCAATACAGTCGCGGCCTTCAAGCAGGTTTTTCCACAAGCTCTGCACATCAGGAGCCTGGGGAAACACGCCACTCATGCCAATTATGGCAATAGGTTCAGTTGCAGCGGGGGCTTTTTGTTCTGATACCTGCATGGGTGAAGGAGCAACGCGAGAGTGCCTTGTGGGAATGGGAACACCCGATGGCACCTCGTCTGTCACTCTTGAGGCTACTGATGTGAGGCTCTTTCGGGGCACCACATGGGAGGGAGCTTGCGCGAAGTGGGGGGCAAGAACGGCGGAATAAGTTGCTTGCAGATACTGGGCCAGACGCTTTATGGTGGTTTGCTCGTAAAAGAGCGCGGGTGTTAGATCAAGCTGGTAGGTCTGATTGAGATGATAGGCGAATGTCGTGAAGGTGATCGAATCAAAGCCATACTCTGAGAGGCTTGCTTCGATATCGATCTCCTCAATCTGAACTCTGAGCAAGCGGGAAATCAGCTGCTTCAGTGCTTCGTGCAACTTGTCCGTGGGAACGGCGCATTGAGCCTGTCCACGTGCTTGCCTGCTCTCACAACCGGGATCGGTGTTGCACTCAATAGAAATTGCTCTAGCAGGCTCCTTTGCAGCACTGGCGTCGGAACGTAGGCTTGGGCTTTCGCTCCTAGTTTCAATCCCCTCGAGCGGGCTTACAAAGGACATTAGCTCCTGCGGCCTCCCCACAGGGGAAGTATACACACCAAATCCCAATAAGTCTAGTGCATTTTCACTAGACTGGCTTTGCACCATAGGTTGTCGCACCAGACCATCACTTTCTGCCACGATCACCTGTTGACCAACTTCCAGTGGGGCCGTAAGGGCAGTACGAGGCTCCTGTCCGCTACTTGTAGCGCAAGGATAGTAGATCGGCCCAAATCCTTCGCTACTCAGCACCGCCTGCCAATTATCGGCGGTCAGAGCAGGACAGCCAGGCACGCGCAGTTCAGGGTCTTCATAAGCCCACCATCCAGGGAGCAATCCAAAGGTGAGGTGAAAAAATATATTTGTGCCTGTGATCTCATTTAAGAGAAGCAAACCATGCTTTTTCAATGCTGCTTTGGCGTTACGAACGGTGTGTCGAATGTCGCTGGTAGCATGCAGCACATTGGTAGCAATCACCACATCGTAGCATCCCAACTCGATCCCCTGTTCCGCGAGCGGCTTCTCCACGTCAAACCGTCGATATGTCAGATAGGGATGGTCTACTGCATATCTCCATTGGCCGTAATGCAAAAAAGCTTTGGAAATATCACTGTAACAGTACTCTGCGATAGATGCTTGATACGGCTGCAACATCTGCAAAACCTTGCTTGTGGTTCCCCCCGTGCCAGCACCGATCTCCAGGATACGAATGCGTGCGTGTTCATCGTGAGTAAGCCGATCTTGCACATAGATCACGAGAAGTCGAGCCAGGACCTCATTGAAGTAGTCAGCAGTCAGATGCTGTTGATAGATCCCCTCTACCAAATCCGTGGAACCGTTGGGAAACATCGTCTCAGTGGCTGACCGTTTTCTGGTCAGAATAGGAGGCAAGGTCCGTAGCATTCTCTCTACCAGTACTACTTGGGCTTTGAGATTGACATTCTGCATCCAGCGCTCTTTGTGTAGATCCCAATGCTGCCAGAGGGTTGTGCTCTCGGTCAACGTGGAATCCAAAACAGCACAGGTGGCACTCCCGTCGCAATGGAGATATTGTTGACGTTCTAAAAGCGTGACGCTCTCCTGTAACCATCGGTCGTAGCCTATCGTGATCCCTGCCTGTTCCCGGAGGTGCATGAGGACAGCCTGCTTTTCCCTGAAGAGACCGAGCGACTGGAGGTGACTCCACAATAACTTGTAGAGCAGTTCTTCCATCTCCTGCATTGCCTGTAGGGTTTCTGCATCTAGTGGCTTCCTCCGTATATCTAGATTGGTATGCTGAAGATTGTGGATAAAGGAGGGAAGACACTCAGGTTCGCATGCTCTCACCATCTCATCGGCCTGTATCATCTCTCTGGGAGATACCGATCCCGTCATTTTCAATAACGCCATCTGACCTACTGAACCTGCTAATAAGTGTTCCAGGGACTCCATAGCTTCCGCTGGCTCGATCGATGCTACACCCATTCTTGCCATACGCTCCCGATACTCCCGCGAGGCTACCACTCCCACACTGCCCCAATAGCCCCAGTTTATCACTTTGACTCTACTGCCCCAGACTCGGCCCAACTGAGCCGCAAACGCGTCCTCAAAGGTACACCCAGCGGCATAGTTACTTTGTCCTGCTGGTCGAGCAAAAGAGTTGAATGATGAAAGAAAAAGTAAAAAGTCCAGTGGTTCACGCTCAAATACCTGTGCCAGGCGCACACTTACATCTATCTTGGCTGCCAAGGCTGCCTGAAAGCGCTCCTCGTCCATATTGGCGAGACTTTTATCAAGCAGCATAATGGCCGAGTGGATCACGCCATGAATCTGACCAAAGTTCCGCTTGATTTCTTCATATGCCTGTTGCAATGCACTACGATTGCTAGCATCTGCTGTGATATAATACGGCCTTGGCCCCAAAGCAGCCAGTCGCCCCACTTTGGCGAGAATTGCAGTGTCGATCTTGCGGCGGCCAATCCAGATAACTTGGGCCTTATATCTGCTGATCAGGTATTCGCTGACAACTTCCCCAATCCCTCCGGCTCCTCCGATGACCACATAAATTCCCCCTCTGCGGTACGTTTCGCGTGTCTTGGAGGAGGAGACATCCAGGGGGACCAGCATCTGGCGATACCAGTGCCCGTTGCGGTACAGCCATCCATCACCCTGCGGATCAGCTGGCAGTCGGAGTATCTCTACCAGAGGGATAGGAGCAGAGACTGGCAAGTCAACCTGTTGGATGTTCCAGTGGGCATATTCTTTGGCTAGCGACCCGAACAAACCCAGTAGGCTGGCATGGGTGGGATGGCCTGTCTCACTGGCATGTAGCGTGCGTAGCTGACGCGTGATCACCGTAAAGCTGAGCCTTTGGCTGCCATATCCGAGCTGTAAGAGGGCTTTGATCAGGCGGAAACCAGCCAGGACTCCCTGCTGCTGCGCGGCCAGTATGCTCTCCTGAGTCAGTGAGAGTTGCGCACCGTTTGGTGCCAGCCAGAACACGTGTGGTGCTTGTTGGGCCGGGGATAGCTCCGAACCATGTGCTGTGGCACCGAACTCCTGTAGGCGTTGTGCTATATACTCGATGCTCGCGCCTGTCGCTATCTCAAGGAGGTGGGCACGGGGATAGACGTGTGCAATAGTGCTCTGCTCGTCTGGTGTTCCTCCCACGATCACGACCAGATTAGTCGGGTCTTCAGGGGCTGAGGCAGACTTTGGGAGAGCGACCAGATCCCAGAGGGGAATGTAGAGAAGGGACTTGTCCCCTTCCAGAGTGTCCCCCAAAGGTGAGCATGGATGAAGGAAGGTATCAGGCCTGTCTCGCAGGGAGACAGTTGTGACTGTGGGGCTTTCTGTAGGCAGTGGAGAGGAGCCTTGCACTGTTCCTACTGTAGGGGTTGGAATCCAATAGCGTTCGCGGGCAAATGGATATGTCGGTAGACTGATCCGACGAGGTAGACGCTCCCCATAGAGGCGATTCCAGTCGATGGTTGCGCCCTTGACCCACAACTCCAACAGTTTCCTGTACTTTCCTTTGCTCATCCAGGCTGCGATGGCTTGCTGTCCATCTTCGTCTGTGGTAAAGACGCTTATTGCGTCTTGCCGTCTCACTTGTCCCCGATACCAGTCTCCCCTTCCCTCTTGTGGATCTTGGAGATATCTGTGTAGCTTCTCCTCTAGTTCTGCTAATGAACTCACTTGTAGTGCCAGTCGTGCCTCCATTGAGGAACGTCCCACTTGCAGCGTATAAGCCAAATCCTGTAGGGCCGGAGCATG
>VBJK01000334.1 GCA_005879655.1 Chloroflexota bacterium
ATTTCGTAACTTGTCGGAGTGGGGTAAGATGACCTTGAGGAGGCTAGTCCCCTCCTCAAGGAGAACCACATCAAGATGAAATTTCCCGTGATGGAGAATCAAGGCGCAGTCCCGCCTCCATTATACCAGCGCTCGCAGGCAAAACAGAGTCCAGCCCTGCACATCAACGCGCTTACATTAGTGACAACATTACATATACTTGCATTATGCCATTTAGCCGTTCGTATAGCTCATCGTCGTTGTCCTCCGCCGCTGCCTGCTGGACCTGGAGGTGCACCACGCACGTACAGCGAAGAGAGTTTGCTGCTGATCAGTCTATTGCGTACTTTGTGGCGCTTATCCTATCAGGATATGCATGACTGGCTCAAGAGCTGGTCCGCTCTGGCCTTGGCTTGCGGGTTGCCCTTGGACAAGCGAGGACAGCCGCGTATTCCGAGTCCCTCGCAACAGTGCAAGCGCCGCCACGCGGCAGGTGCACCTCTGCATGAGTCGCTTTTTCTCTTAACTGTTCTGCAAGCTATCAGGTCTCGACTCATAGGAGCACGCGATCTCATCATTGACAGCGCCCCTATCCTAGCGTGGAGACGCCGCGACCCCGATGCTGCCTACGGACATGCTCCCGCCCATCATCCGCGTCCACTCCTGCGAGGTTTCCGTGCTCATACACTCATCTGTCGTGGTTCAGGTTTACCTCTCTTCTTTCTGCTCTCTCCTGCGAATTCGCATGATGCTCCATTTGCTCAACGCTTGTTAACATGGGCAGTGCGCCTTTACAAGATTCGTCCTCGTATTATTCGTCTAGACGCTGCCTATTGGGGATTACGCCTCGTTGCCTGGATTCATTGTGTGCTTGGTGCTGTCGCCGTCATTCCGTGGAATCCCAAAAACCAGAAGAACCGTTCCTGCTTGCCTCCAACTTGGACCAAAGAAGAACTTGGGAAACGCAGTGGCATTGAACGCTTCTTTGGCCGTGTTTTTCTCTTCTTTCGTCTCCAGCGACCACCTCTGTGTGGTTGGTCTGAGGTGGCTTCGCAGGTTGCTTTAACCTACGCTGCTTCTGTTATCGTTGGGCTTGCAGCTCAACAGGCTGGCCGTCCCGATCTTATTCGTTCACCTAAACGTGTTTTAGCTCATCTGTGGGAGGATTCTGAGTTATGAAACGCTCTCATCGCTGCCACAACGTGAGGCTTGCTGCTTCATCCAGCGCGAGGGTGCTCGTCGGCTCATTGCATGCACTGCCAACGCGAGCACTTGTGTTCTCATGGTCTACAACGTCAATTACCGTAAACAATGGCCTTGCATTGTAATTCACTCATTACCGAGGGTTCGCGGTGAGAGTCATACGTCTGCGCAGGACTACAGCGATCCTCCACGCGCTTCATCGACTCATGATCAGAGAGCTACGCGACAGCTCGGACTGCGTTGCTCGTTCTGCGTCATGCGTTGGCATCATTGCTGTGGGCCGTCGAGGTCGCCTCGTTGCCCAGGTTTCCGTCGAGAGCGTCAGCCATTTCCACGATCTGCAACGCGAACACAATCGCTCTCATTGCACTCCCACGCTACTTCGTCATCTTATTGATAACCGCTCATTCTTCTCCATCGTGCTGCAACGATACCTTGTGGTAGCTACGGACTGTGCTGTCTAGACCGTAATCGACATTGGATTACAGCAGGTTTGTTGTACTACTCTTGGTAGCTCTGATCCATTATGGGCAGCCAATGGGCAAGCCAGCGCCATCCATCGCCCTACCGATCTCACCTCTTGATCTTCAGTCCGAAGCACTTCATCACACCCGTCCGAGAGTTCCAGGTTCTCTGGTGTAGCAATCTCGCTGTCTGCCGCCACAGAAAGAACCCATTGGGCACGGATCACCTCACCGAACTCCTCAGACCAGACAATGGCGGTGCGTCCATCAATCTCTACCTGATAGCCGAGATCTACGTGAGCCTGCCTGCCCATCTCGTCTGGCAACACAAGCCCAAGCATCGCGTTCATGGGGACAGGACGCCACCACGTCTCAAGCTTATGCAGGTCCGAGAGGGCAATGCCAAGCTCCTCGGCGATGATCGAAATCTCATCTAGACTCCAGAGGTTGGACCAGCGGTATCCCTGATCAGCAGGACCACAATGGAGGCTCGCACAGTGCGCGTCCCGATGGCTTGTTTGGGCACCGTGCCACCGCAACGTTCAGGCAGGCCTGCTCCTCACATCGCTAAAAGCGCATTGGAGCCGATTTCCTCAAGAATATCAGCGGCCTCTTGCAGGAGCCTTCGCATATCAGCAAGACTCATGCGCATATGCAGGTGCTCCGTTGCCAACTTGCTCAGTGGCACAAAGCAATCGAGGTTGGCCAGCCCCCCTTGAATGATCCAACGATACCTGGTCCGATCCTCGGCCAAAAACTCACGGACACTCTTCTTTGCATTTGCTCCTTCTGATAAACCTGTCATCGCCCTTGCTCCTTCTCAATAGATCTGATACAGAGGAGCTTGCCATCTCGGAGCCAGCTCCTGCCTGCCGATCGCACGGCATCTCGCGTCTGTGCCGATTGTACTCTTGCATCCAGACAAGTGTCAACGGAGAGTTGTCCTCTTGCACCCTTCCTCTCAAGGGAGCTTGATCTGAATGGTCTCAGAAGTCTCAAAAACGTGTAGGGGATTTATGGCTGAGTATGACGAGGTGCAGGAAGCGTAGGCACTCGTACAAAAAAGTGATCGATCTCACAGTGGCCTTACGCTGATGATCCGTTGGAGTTGCAACGGGCGTGTCTGTCTCACCCCAGGCTTGGCCACTTTTTGCCAAACAACAGACAGACCGTGCAAGCCCATCCTCTTCTTCGATACCCCATTCCATGAAATCCACATGATGAAGAGCATTGAGAGATATGATATACTAGAAGTCACGACAGAGAGAACTTGGCTCATCAGGACTCGCCATCTCCAAGAAAGAAGTATACGATGAGTGATCCACGTCTAGAGGATATTCTTCCCGTCATCGAAGGTGACAGCAGACTCAAGCAGATTTACGAGGTCTCGCCAGTCGCCCTAGAAAAGCTCATAGAGACTGCGTTATTCCATGCATTCTCCGACTATTGGCGAGCCTACGAACAACTTAAGCAACAAGCCATGAGCTTCGTTGGTTGGCAAGCAGAAGGAAGCCAGCTACGCACCAGCACCCATTATGAGAGCGTCGTAACT
>VBJK01000335.1 GCA_005879655.1 Chloroflexota bacterium
TAGAGAAGTGCCAAGTTGCTCAGGCTGCTTGCTGTATCAGGATGCTCAGCTCCCAGATGCTGCTCACGGATGGCGAGTGCTCGCTGATGCAAGGGTTCTGCTTGCTCGTACTTACCTTGTTGCCAGTAGAGAAGTGCCAGATTGTTCAGACTCATTGCTGTATCAGGATGCTCAGCTCCCAGATGCTGATCTTCGATTGCCAGTGCTCGCTCATACAAAGGTTCTGCTTGCTCAAACTTACCCTGTTCGCGGTAAAGAAGTGCCAAGTTGCTCAGGCTGCTTGCTGTATCAGGATGCTCAGCTCCCAGATGCTGCTCACGGATGGCGAGTGCTCGCTGATGGAGCGGTTCTGCATCAGCATACTGTCCTCGTTCTCGCAGGTAGTGGTCTGCCTTCTGGAAGAGATGTGCGGCTTCTGCTATGGAGAGCGTGAAGCGCTCTATCCACGTTGCGCAGGCCAGCACTTGTGGGAGAAACTGTTCACATCTACTCCACTGCTCAAAGTCACCCTCTGGGAAAGCTGCGTTCACCGCCCGCACGACACGCTCCATCCACTGCCGCAACGTTTGACTCTCCATAGCATCCCGCCTTACTGCCTGCACTAAGGGATGAATGGAGAGAACCTTCTTTTTGCTATCGCGCTTGATCAGCGAATACCTCCTTAAGGCTATGATCGCCTCATTAAAGGAGAGAAGATGCAGATCAAGAGCTGTCTGTTGACAGAGTATCTCCTCTGGAATAGCATCTGGATGGAGCAAAGAACAAAAGGATAAGATATCTGCACAGCCCGGATGCAGTGCGCTGGCCTTTTGAAGGCTGATCTCAAAGGTAAGAGCAACGCTTTCTGGATGTTGGCCTTTAAGGGAGCCACGGCTCTTTAAAAGGTTGCAACTCTGTTGCTGGTAGAGCTCTCGATATTCGGCTAAAGAAGCACTTGTGGCAGACATAGGTTCTCTTGTTTCTTCAATATAGGCTCCTGCTTGATCAAGGGCCAGCGGATGACCAGCAAGCATTTCAACTAGCTCTTCTGCCTCGTGGACAATATCAGAAGCCACGGTCTCAAGTTGGGCTCCAGGCGAGAGCAGACCAGAGCGCCGCAGCAAGAAGAGCAGACCTTCTTGTGGGGACATGGTTTCAACTTGGATCAATGCGGCAAGACTGCCCACTATCTGGGAGCGCGTGGTCAAGAGAATGTGCCCAAGAGGTCTTGCTGGAAGATATGAGCAGGTCAGTTCAAAGTCATCGGCATTGTCCAGGATCAGTAGCCAATGGCTCCGCTCTTCCAACCAGATTTTGACGGCTTGCACAATACGATCCACTTCCCTTTCACTTTTCTCCGGCAATTGCAAGAGATGGGCCAGGGAGAGATAACTAGCCTCCAGAGTGGCTTTGTCCGCTGCATTGACCCACAGAACGCTGCGGTAGATGTGGGGATAACGACGGTGAGCGTATTCGAGGGCAAGCTGTGTTTTGCCAATACCCCCTAAACCGCTGATGCTGATGGGTTGTGTGATGGCGATGCGCTTGTTGTGCTCAAAGAGGTGCTCCAACTGCAAAAGTTCACTCTCACGGCCAGTGAAGAATATATTGGGTGAAAACGGCATATTGTGTATTAACGGAGATATTAGGACCTTCGTGTGACAGCAGGTAAGCGTCTCCCGATATTGGTATGAGCTTGCCTGCTTTTTGGGAGAGCTATCTAGTTGTTCCTCTGGAACAGGGGCAAGACATGTCCCTATGGAGGGAGTGGCGATGGGATCTTCTGGCTCCCCCTTTGATGGAGCATGAGTCGCTAGTACTGGTTGGACCTGCATGACTTCTCTGAACCAGGCTGCATCAAAGGGCACTTTTAATCCTCTCTGATTTGCCAGTTCCCAGAGCTGCATGGCTTCAGTCTGTTCTTCTCCCTTAGAGAAGGCTCCTTTGCTCACTAGTATGCAGAGTAATCGAGCTTAACCCCGCCAAAGTGGCAAACTCGGCTTGTGAAAGTCCGGCCCGACCGTAGAACAGCATTAACTGATGCCCAAACGCGAAGTGCTTCTGATCCTTATACATTCGTGCTTCTCCAAATGTTTTTTTTCAAGGAAAGATAGGTGTATCTTCTTTTCTACCTTACTAAAATAAATAGAATTGTAGCCTTGTTATATTTTATCATCTTTTATGGCTAACTTCTTTACCTATCCATTTCTGATGCTACTGTTTGGCAAAGCAGCATATTGGCAAGTAGATCGTGTGTAGTATCAAAAATGATGTTCTGGCAAAAGCACATGTTTTTGTAGATCCTCTTAAGCCAGTTGGCGAGACGTTTCATGCTTGAGCCACGAAAAACTTAGAAAAGTTACTGATCATATAAAGAGAAATAAAGTGAATATAATAACTAACTATAACCAAATGTATGGACACGCTCCTACCTGTCATGTACCTTATACATAATCGTGTGATACTACACATGAAAAATATGGTAAAAATAGGAGCCTTGTTGGATTAAACAGAGAGCGCATTTATTGTTTTGATAGCGAAGCCAAGAGATTGACAAGGAAGTTCTCTCATTATGCATGAAACAAGCAAGATAAGCCCTCTTAGTGCTGTACACAACAGAGAAAGCGCACGATCCCGTCTGTGCAGCAGAACCAGAGCATCTTGCCTCCTTTTTACATGAATACGTATTTATCAGAAAGAGAGCTGATTATGAAAAAGTATGTGCTTGCCTTGGATCAGGGCACAACGAGTTCGCGTGCCATTCTCTTTAACCATGATGGCGCAATTGTCACTAGCGCACAACAGGAATTGCCTCAGATCTATCCGGCTCCTGGTCTTGTTGAGCACGATCCAGAGGCCATCTGGTCCGGCCAGTTGCATGTTGCTCAGCAGGCTATGAAGAATGTGGGGGCACAGGCTGGCGATATAGTGGCGCTTGGTATTACTAACCAGCGTGAAACGACTCTTGTCTGGGATAAGCAAACCGGCAAACCCATATTTAATGCTATTGTCTGGCAAAGTCGTTTAACTGTGCCTATTTGTGATGCGTTGATCGCTAAAGGCTTTGATAAAGAGTTGTATGCACGCACTGGATTAGAGACGGATGCTTATTTCTCTGCTACGAAAGTGAAGTGGCTACTCGATAATGTGCCTGGTGCCCGCGCAAAGGCTGATCGTGGTGAGTTGCTCTTTGGTACTGTTGATACGTTCTTGATGTGGCGTCTTTCTCATGGGCGTATTCATGCTACCGATTATTCCAATGCTTCGCGTACTCTTCTCTTTAATGTCTATGAGGCCGATTGGGATGATGTCATTCTTGATGAATTAGGTATTCCACGTTCGATGCTGCCCAAGATTTTGCCATCCAGTGGTATCTTTGGTGAAACTGATGCGGAGTTCTTTGGTGCACCTATTTTGATCGCTGGTGATGCTGGTGATCAGCAGGCGGCTGCCTTCGGACAGGCTTGCTATGAAGCTGGTATGGCCAAGAATACCTATGGCACTGGGGGGTTTATGCTTATGAATACGGGCAACAAAGGTGTTCCTTCGCAGAATAGACTCCTTACTACTGTCGGCTGGGGTCTGGGTGATCCTGCTCATCCTCAGCTTACTTATGCTCTTGAGGGCAGTATCTTTGTGGCGGGTGCTGCTGTGCAGTGGTTACGCGACGGGCTGCGAGCTATCAAGCAGAGTGCGGAAGTCGAGCTGTTGGCGGCGGCGGAACCGGATAATGGTGGTGTCTATATGGTGCCTGCCTTTGTTGGTCTGGGTGCGCCTTATTGGGACCCCAATGCGCGTGGTACTATTGTTGGTCTCACGCGTGGCTCTACTATTGGCCATATTGCACGGGCAACTCTTGAGTCTATGTGCTATCAGACACGCGATGTGCTACAAGCAATGATCGCTGATAGTAAAGGAGATCTAAAAACGCTGCGTGTAGATGGGGGGGCAGTCGCCAACAATCTCCTCATGCAGTTCCAGGCTGACATCCTGGGTGTGCCAGTGCAGCGACCAAAGATTGCAGAGACAACTGCACTTGGGGCGGCATATCTTGCAGGTCTGGCTACTGGCTTCTGGCGTAGTCTTGAGGAAGTGTCCCGTCAATGGGAGATCGACCGAACCTTTGAGCCTTTGATGAGCACGGATCAGCGCGAAACTCTCTACGCGGACTGGAAGCGGGCAGTCGAACGCTCTCTGCGTTGGATGCAAGCCTAGTTTCACACGTAGGAGAACCATTTATGACTGACCAAGCAGCAAGAGGAAGGTCAATAGGACTCGCAGGTACATACGGTGAATGTATTGCCGAGTTTTTGGGGACAATGATTCTGATCCTCTTCGGAGATGGTTGCGTAGCCACCTTTGCGCTCTTCACGGGGCTTGGATCGTTTGCGAACGAATGGATGGTGATTATTCTGGGTTGGGGACTCGCCGTCATGCTCGGTATCTATGTTGCGGGAGCTATCAGTGGCGCTCACCTCAATCCAGCCGTGACGCTCGCTTTGGCAGTACGTGGGAAGCTTGCTTGGCGCAAGGTCGTACCTTACTGCATTGCTCAGCTTCTGGGAGCTTTCGTTGCTGCTGGCATTCTTTATTTTGTCTATCTGGATGCGATTATACATGTGGTAGGCACAAATAATATCGCTCATATTGTGGATGGAGTATTCTATACCAGTAGCCAGCCTTTTGTTAGTACGTTTGGTGCCTTTGGCAGTGAGTTCCTGGGTAGTGCTCTGCTGGTCGGCTTGATCTTTGCGATTACCGATGGACGCAATCAGCCGATACAGGGAAACATGAATCCGCTCATTATTGGTCTGCTCATTGTTGCCCTTGGTGCCTCCTTCGGTCTGAATACAGGCTATGCCATCAATCCAGCCCGTGATTTTGGGCCGCGCTTGTGGATCGCACTGGTCAGTGATGGGGCAAGCCTGACAAGCTACACATGGATTCCGCTTGTCGCGCCCCTCATGGGAGTTATCGTTGGTGCACTCATCTATGACTTTAGTATAGGAAAAATAATTGAGGCCAGGGAAGTCGCAAAGTCTGGTCAGGCTGAAACGGAGAAGGAAGCCATTCACAAATCGGTACTCTAGTGATTACAGCATTTTAGGAGCGAAAAATGCAGAACGTTCGTGGAGACGCTTTTGAGCCATTTGTTGAAGACCCCTACCCGTTTTACGCCAGTCTCAGGCACGAAGAGCCTATCACGTTTTGCGCAGAGTTAGATGCCTGGCTTGTTACAAGCTATCGAGACATCAAAGATATGCTGTTACAACACGATAAGATATCGTCACGCAATGCACTTTCTTCATCCGCCAAGTCATTTTCTCAACGCGTGCTTGCGGAAATGGCCAAAGGTCATATACCCGATATTGTGGTTGTCAATATTGATAAACCGCATCA
>VBJK01000336.1 GCA_005879655.1 Chloroflexota bacterium
GCAAGATATTTTGTCGGAGTAGGAGTAGTCATAAAATTGGTAACTGCATTAGGAGCGTAGTTGTGCAATTCATTGCACCAAGCGCGACATCGCACAAAGGCACAACAAATTGCGCAACTACGGACTACAATATGTATGCTAACTCATCGAGGCAGGTAATTTTTGCGTGCATCATCGACTCGGCTGCTATTGTGCAACGGCTCTCTGTACGATTTATCCAGATGCCGCGCATATGCGAGCGGTATGAACCAAGGATATCGCGGGATATATTATCTCCTACCATAACAGCCTCTCGTGGCTCTACCGCCAGCTTGGCCAGAGCTGCTGTAAACACTTCGGGATTGGGCTTGCCAATGCCAACCTCTCCTGATACAACGATGCCATCGAAGTATTGGCCAAGCCCCATACGTTCAATCTTTGCTTGCTGTACGCTGGCAGCACCATTGGTTAACATGCCCAACTTATACTTACTGCGCAACTGCTGCAATGCAGTCTCCACTTCGGGAAAGCACTGATAGTTGGAGCTACGTTCCTCGCGGAAGAGGTCTGCTAGCTTTTGTGCAAATGTGCCATGCTCGACACCATGTTGAGCCAAAGCTCTACGCCAGGTCTCGTAGCGATAGCTCGGCAGCCACTGCGCTAATTGCTGCATATGCCGATCCTGCTCATTCGTGATGACAAAGTTACCCCATAGCCCCTCCGAGGCACTAATGCCCAGGAAATCGCAGTAGGAGAACATTGCTGCCCCACGCCAAAGTTCTTCTGCACAAGAATGTACTGTTACGTGTAACGCTTTCGCATCTATATTTATATGCTTGGCAGCATAGCTGCAAGTCGTTTCAAATGCTCTGTCTGTTGCTGTACTATCCTCAATGAGTGTTTCATCGAGATCTAGTATAATAGCTCTTGTCACCATGAAAATCCTTTCGAGGGATCTCTACAAAAAAGGGGTACATTTCAAATTGTCTCTATCTCCAATAGGCCTTATGGAATGGCATTGTCCCATAAAGGGAAGCCCCTACAATGGGGCGAATGTGCTGTATAAGCCCATTCATTCATTGTAGGGGTGCTTTAAAGCTCTCTTTTCAGAGTAAGTGCCCCTCGCGCCTGTTCAATATTGAACTGCTGCTCGGCCAAGCCAAACCCGCTAGTCGCTCCATGAAGCCAGTGAATTATTTCGCTAGACTTTTAGGAACTATTCTGCCTTATTTATGTGCTTCCCCGCCTATGTAAGGGACCGTGAGAGTCATGTTGAGTAGTTACTCCACATGACTTATTGTAACAGAAGATAGAGAGTAATGTCCATGGGTCATGTGCCCACACATTTTTGCATAGAAAGGAAGAGCAGCACATCTCGTAACTGTGCATTTTGTTGCAATATGACTATAAGCAAAGTAACAAGGCACCACGCATAGCACATCTACAATTTTTTTTGAGGGAGCACAGCGCAACAAATTGTGTACTATGATCTTTATTAAACGTAAGCAAGCACGAAAGAGATACAAAGTTAGCATGAATAAGCATCTTCAATTATCATCCAGCACATCTGCATGGGGAGAAGTGGCTCTGCTTTTCCTACGCCTAGGCTGCACCGCTTTTGGCGGGCCAGCGGCTCATATCGCAATGATGCGGGAGGAGGTTGTGAGGCGACGCCAGTGGGTTAGTGAGGAGCATTTTGTTGATCTCATTGGCATCACCAATCTGCTTCCTGGTCCCTCATCGACGGAGCTAGCGATCTATCTAGGCTATCTACGCGCGGGCTGGCCAGGTCTGTTGCTGGCGGGTATCTGCTTTATAGGTCCTGCGATGCTCATTGTGCTGGCCATTGCCTGGGCCTACGTCATCTATGGCACGCTACCTCAGCTGGACTGGCTCTTTTATGGCATTCAGCCCGTGGTGGTGGCCATTATCGCGCACGCTATCTGGAATCTGGGACGTACGGTCTTCAAGGGTCCGTTGGCGCTGATTTTAGCACTGTTGGTGTTGCTTCTTTATCTACTGGGCGTGAATGCGCTGATCCTGCTCTTTGGTGGTGCGGCGCTCTACGGGTTAGTACGCTTCCTGCAAGTGCGCTGGGGCAAGCAGCCGACGCTCATGAGTCTGCTATTACCCGTTGTGCCTGTAAGACTGAATGGTGTATGGAGTACGCAACTGCTTTCACTGAGCCAGGACTTATTGGCTAGTAGCGCATCTTTCAGCCTTCCACTCTTATTTCTCAGCTTCCTCAAACTAGGTGCAATTGTTTATGGTAGCGGCTATACCCTGCTAGCATTCTTGCGCATGGACCTCGTTGAGCATTTGCACTGGTTGAGCGATAAACAATTGCTCGATGCCGTGTCGATCGGACAATTCACGCCTGGACCCGTCTTTACTACTGCAACGTTTATTGGCTATGTGCTTGGCAGCTGGCCTGGAGCCATCCTTGCCACGTTAGGGATCTTCCTGCCCTCATTTCTCTTTATTCCGCTGATTCATCCATTCGGTATGCGGTTGCGTCAGATGGCCTGGACGGCGACGATCCTAGATGGCGTGAATGCTGCTGCATTGGCCCTGATGGCTGGCGTGCTGGTACAGCTGGGGCAACATGCGCTGATCGATGTTGTTACTTGGGCTGTAGCGCTCATCTCGTTTGCGCTTCTGCTGCGCTTCAAACTGAACTCGGTCTGGCTCATTCTTGCAGGAGCGCTTTTGGGGATACTGCGTT
>VBJK01000337.1 GCA_005879655.1 Chloroflexota bacterium
CGATTACTACTTCGAGCAATGTACAATGAACCTTAATCGACCGACGATGCGGCGAAATTGGACCTAGCTCCACCTTTGCGAAATTACGATGAAGCTTTTCGATCGACGATAGCGGAGTTGGAATTAAGCACCCTCCATCACCGAAATGACGGCACGGCAGCTATACGAAGACAAAGCAGATCGACTGCGGATGAATTCGATAAAGCTACTGCTGGGAATAACGGAGTGTTAGCGCTTTGCACTTAAATCTAAAGCATTTTTCAATTACAATTGCGGTGCAGACAATGGGCATAAAATTTTTTGGATTAACTTTCAATCGATTCTGGACATTTAGGCTTTAACGACGGGATATTGAGACAAATGAAGAGCGGCACGATTATTCTGCGACACATTCAACGTTTTCAAGACCTGCAGCGGGAAAATAGGATGGACTAATCGATTTATAATTTGGTATTTTTGGAAACTCGAAATTGGGATTTTGGATTTTGGATTTAAATTCGTTCATTTTTAAAGGTTCATGAAGTTTGTTTGAAGGTTCTGAATTGCTCCTACTATACTCCTTCTTTTCTTTTGCTGTCGCTGCGCTCCAGCTGCACAATTAAGGGACAATTGTGCCACCAAGGGAGGGATGTCGTATAGTAGGATTACGGGAGTATCAACTTCCGGCTTCAAGTCTGAAATTTCATAGTTTTGTGGCTTTATTTATTTTTTATATATAGGCCGAAATTCGGCATTATAATTGATTCCTTTTTGCTTCGAAACCATAACAGTTCTCGTTACCACAAATGGAGACCAACGCGAGACTACATAGAAGCAAGGGAATCGCGGATTACTAGAAACGAAGCCTCTACGCTAAATCTACGGCCTCGAACGGTCACTTCGGTTCAAATGAAACAATCCCGACGGTTATACGAAGATTATCACTATTTCGGCAAGGTCATGTCTGGACGTCGGAGCGCTCGAATGCACTCCACAGACATGCACTATTCGGTTATTCTATCTACTTTCGATTCGTTTTTCAACGGTAACTTCGATAAACAACTTTCGCAAGCTCTGCTACTTGCAATACTCGGTATTTTTCTGGTTTACAACTTTACGAACCTCGTAGTCCTCGCTCTACTCTATCTCTATGCCACCTCAGCGCCTCAGCAATGTGGATGCTGTAGTGGTGTCTGCAAATCCTCCGATCCTTTCGATGCTGGAAGGTTTAGACTATCGAAGTGGCAGCCAATCGGATCGCTCCCTCAAAAATTATTCAAACGAAAACGGTCATCTATAAGCCTCCGAGAACACTTAGCCTCTTATCGTCGTCGATCACTTCATTGCCGTCCAAAAACGTCTTGTTATCTGCCTTCAGAACTTTCATTATTCGACTGTTTAGGAAATTTTCGCGACTGCTTATCGGGTGATAAACGATCGCCTTCGCATTTTTGCCCAAATGGGAATAGCGATGATAGACCGACCTTATCTTTTCATGATAGACCGCGCTTATCTCTTCGTCAAAAAGAGAATAACGATAACAGGCCACCTCCGCTTTCCGACAATTCTCGGCTTACGACGCACGGACGATCACGCGACAACATTGGGGATCACTCCACCACTGACAACTGCCATACTACCTTAACAGAAACCTGTGAAAGCACAACGTATTCGCGCGGAAGTCCAATCAACTTAAATCGAAACAATTACAAGCCGCCTGCCCATTCACCGGATTACTCAACTGCTAATGAACATTTACCTGAGCGCCCAGCGTGCATTTCCGTCAACACCAAGGATTCATCGACACAAACGGAGTGTAACAAGACTATCATATCCTCAGAGTCCTCCCTCGACAATGCGAAAGCTCAGCAATTTTCGACAAATGACGCTTATTCATCCTCGGTAACAATTGCGGCTCAAGACCCCCCTTTGTCTCGAACAAATCTGCCTCGGATAAAATCTCGGACTCCTTTTATATTTACGGCAAACACTTCAGTTGAATTTAAAGCGACTCTGGACAAGATTGGGATGGATGTGAATCAAACTCCGACAATTACAGCTTTATTTAAAGATGGTTATGAACTTGAGTTTATCTCTATATTCGAAAAGCGTTGGCGTCTGACAGAGCATCGCAACTCAGATCCTCGTTATACTTTTACGACAATTGAGACCTCAATGCCCTCTATGTTAAATACAACCCCTGAGCTACTACAACCTGCTGCAATTACATCTCCGGTTTCGCCTTCGAATTTACCTCTGGATTTATCAACTACAACTGATCCTCCCGCTCATTCAATGCAAGTCACATATTTCAACAATGATGGATTCAAGATAACGGAATTTTTTGATGATGTTAAGCTTGCTAGACAACGATCAGCTGAATTACTACGAGAATTGCCTAAAGGAAGTCCAATTTCAATTTATTCACCTTTCGAAAAGCTTCCTGAATCCATGACACCTATGACTTCCATGCCTCACAAGACAACGGTTCCTATGATTCCCAAGACTCCCTCATCTCCTGCGATTCCAGCGACTATCAAAACTTCAATGCAATCGACACGTAATGCCTCCAATAAACGGATCCCTCGCTGTATATGGTGCGATAACACAAGTCACCTACGAAATCAATGTTCTGGAGTCCTTGATGCCCTCGAAAAGCAGCAGGTTTACTTTAACGCTAACAATCGACTTGTAAACTCGGAAACCAGCGATGAACTACCCTCAATGTATGGTTACGGCGGCATGCGAATTCTTGTTTAACCTTCAATTTACAGGAATAAACGGCGGTTTACAACGGAAATTACAAATGACTAATGGTTACAATTAATGGATTATTGGATTAACGGATTATTGCAATTTTGGATTACGGTTACTACTCCGAGCGATGTTACAACGAAGTTAAATCGACCGACGATGCGACGGACTTGATATTAGCTCCCCTGGCAAGGGTTAGCCTCCAACAACGGGCTACGGACTACGGACTACGGACTACGGACATTGCATTGGACCCACTTCGACCGACGATTGGGAATTTGCAATGATTACTACAACGATTACAACTTCGAGCGACATACAATGAACTCTATTCGAACGACGATGCGACGGATTTGATATTAGCTCCCCTGGCAAGGGTCAGCCTCCAACGGTTACTACTTCGAGCGACATACAATGAATTCTATTCGACCGACGATGCGACAGATTTGGCACTAGCTCCCCT
>VBJK01000338.1 GCA_005879655.1 Chloroflexota bacterium
GAGCGCTGATCAGCCATATCACCTCAGTAGAGACCGTCATGCACATCGAATGATAGTGGGTTCGTTGTACCGCCATTGATGGCCCTGATCCACGCTGGCTCATACAAAGCCTCGTCAGCGCTCTTCCTTGTCCTGCCGACGAACCTCAACGATACACCGCGCACCTCATCGACTCACGGTAAGCGAGCCATGTGAACCGCTCGGTCATCGTTGTTTGTTCGGCGTTATGCGTTGGGTCTTCGCCGTAAGCTGTCGAGGCTACTCGTTGCCAAGGAGCCGACTCGGCTTACATCGGGAACACCAACCTTCGGAACGCAACTGCCAATGCGAGTGCTTGTGTTCGCATAGCACACAACGATGCGGGGCGCGCTCCGGTGGGATTGTGCTGTTCGTCTGTGTGTCATCAAAGGCGTGACCAGCTATACCATTATCCTGCCAACGTACCTCAGCGATCCTCCAAGCCACTCATCGACTCACGATGAGAGAGCTACGTGGTACCGCTCGGCCTGCGTTGTCTGTTCTGCGTTATGCGTTGGCGTCATCGTCGTGAGCCTTGCCGTCGAGGGTGTTCGTTACTCAGGAGACTACCCGGTTTCCATCGAGAGCGTTGACCATTTCCACGATCCGCCAATGTGAGCGCTTGTGTTCTCATTGTACACAACGATGCGGGGCGCGCTCCGGCAGCCTTGCGCTGTTCGTCTGTGTCATCCCAAGAGAGGCAGCTATACCATTGTCCTGCCCAAGAACCTCAGCAATCCTCCACACATATCATCGACTCACGATGAAGCAGCCACGCCAACCGCTCGGCCTGCGTTGTCGGTTCGGGGTTATGCGTTGGGATCGTCGTCGCTCTCTGTCGAGACCATCGGCCATCCACGATTTCCAATGCGAGCGCAAGCGTTCTCATCGCGCCACCACGCAACTCGACGCATCATCAATGGCCTCTCATTCTCCTCCATCGCGCCGCATCGATCACCTGTGGTCGCCCCATGAATTGCACTGTATAGACCGTAGTACAGATCGAATGACAGCCGGTTCGTTGTCCTGCCATTGGGAGCACTGATTCACGCTAGCTCGTCTTTGCTAGCCAGTGCCAATCATTGTCCTGCCAGCGATCCCCAGCGATCCCCCACGCACTTCATCGCCTCACGATGAGCGGAGCTACGTGAACCGCTCGGCTTGCGTTGTCGGTACTGCGCCTAGCGTTGATCTTCGCCGTGGACCTTTGCTCCCGGACGGATCAGCAATGACTTAGCATTGGATTACAAACTGCTCTGTTGTCTGGCACTGGTGGCCTTGATCTACGCAAGCTTGCACAAAGCTGTGCCTTCGCCAACCATTGTTCTGCCGACGATACCACAGCGATACACCACGTGCATCATCGACTCACGATGAACAAGCCACGGGCCACAGCACTACCCATTGCTTATTCGGCGTTACGTATTGGGAATCATCGCTGTATGCCCTCGCTGAGGAAGGTGCAGGTGTTGTTGAGAGGAGGTGCTAGCAGGGAAGAACACAGACAGCGTTTCTGCTCCTGCAAGGGCGTCTTGGACCACCCCATCAGGTTCTGCCCGTTCGGGATCTGGCGATCCTATGGGTGGGAGAGCTTCATGCTCGTGGAGAGCAGGCTGTTCACTCTCCGGTGCTCCGTCTTGCATCTTGTTTCTTCCTTCTTCTAAAGGCGAGTGAGGTCATGGGTGGATGGTGCGTGCGATGTGTGACGAGCTGGACGACTCTCAACCAGCAACCCTTCTCGAAAGTCGCACAAGCCCTCCCTGTGCTCGACACCAGACGGTACAACCAAGGACGACCATCGCCTCGTATCCTGGCAAAAGTGCGCCAATCACGTTTTCCCCGTGGCTCAGACGTGTTCATCTTGCATACGAAGCTGTGTGCCATGACCGCGACACCAATCTTTTAGGCCAGCACCAAAACGAACCAAGCAACGATAGCGAGTATCCCGCAAGCAAGCCAAATGAGCCAAGGGGTCATCGTAAAATCATGTTGAAATGGTGTCAGGGAACTCTAATTCAAGTTGATGGGCAAAGGTTGAAATCTGTGCTCCAGGACTGAAAAGAGTATCTGCGGTTTCATGTTGAAGTGGGATTTCGCCATCTGATGCAGCTGCCTGTATTCTTTGCTTGCCAGGATGGCGATACTTGGGGCGATATTGTCGATGCAGGCCAGCGCAAAAGAGCATTTTCGCCCAGAGTGTTTTGAACGTCAGCCCTTTGCCTGCACGATCGACTGAGCGTACTAAAGCGTTGAGCGACTCAGTATAGGCATTAGTCAGTTTGTAATCAAAATAAGCGAAGATCTCGGTTTGCCAGTTCTCTATCGCTGTGGTCAGATCTGAAAATGCAGGAACAAGGATGGTTGGGATTTGTTGCCTCCATGTCTGGTACTGTGCGATTGCCAGTCGCCTATCTGGGATCTCCCATAGGCCATAGAAGGCTTCCTTCAACTCATACGCCTGGCCAAGCAGTGGCACATTCTTTGTCCAGACTTCTAGGCGCAGTTGTTGCGATTCAGAGAGATCGTGTCGCCGCTTAAGCAGCGTGTAGCGATCATACATCTTGAGCGTACGGCGAAGCTTAGGGTCCATGTCCGATTGCAACTCTTTGCGCACTTTTTCTAGGGCTTGGTTTGCCATGCGTACGACATGGTACTTATCCACCACAAGCTGAGCCTGTGGTAAAGCTGCTTTGGCAGCCTCTTTGTAGGGTACCCACATATCTGAGCACACAAATGCAATTTGCTTCCTTTCTGGAAAGCGCAAGAGGCGATTTTGGACTGCCGATTTCGTTCGCGTAGGTAACAGATCAACGATCGTTCGCTCTTCAATATTGGAAAGGATACAACGGGGCTTAGAGGAGATGTAGATTTCGTCAATGCCCAGCTGCGTGGGGGTAGCGATGTGAGTTGTGGCTTGCAGGTGCGCTACATAGTCTTTGAAGATATTGCGAATCGTTCCTTCGCTCACTCCAACGTTCTCAGCCACACGTACAAATGTATCTTTGAGCGATTCCTGCTGGATATAAGCGAGCAGTCGTTTCGTCATAGCATGATGCTCATCCATATCAGGAAGTCGCTGTAAAAATGTTCGCTCACACCGCTTGCATCGATAGCGCTGCCGCTTGACGATCACTCCTACGCGCTTGCCATGCGCGGGAAGATCCATGAACAACTGCGCCTTAGTCCCAAACGCTTGGAATGCGGTTCCGTCCTGGCAATGTGGACAGTGAGAAGGGTCCAGCTCATAGGTTGCCTCAAGGTGATAATCATGCTCGGTGCTCTCTGCACGCGTCACTGTGAAGTTGGGAAG
>VBJK01000339.1 GCA_005879655.1 Chloroflexota bacterium
GACGTGGCATTTCGTGGCACCTCAAGATATCCGATGGCTACTTGCCCTCACCTCTGCTCGTGTCCATGCCGCCAATGCAGCTATGTACCGCAAACTGGAACTGTCTGCTCCTCTGCTTGCTCGCTGCCACACCGCTCTCTCACAAGCCTTGATGGGTGGCAGGCACTTGACCAGAACGCAACTGGGGCAATGCCTCAACGAGAGCGGGATTGTGGCCAGCGGACAAAGGCTTGCATACATTCTCATGCACGCCGAGCTTGAGGCTCTTATTTGCAGTGGGCAGCGACGTGAGAAACAATTCACCTATGCCTTACTTTCCGAGCGCGTGCCACAGGCGAACACCCTGGACCGTGATGCGTCCCTGGCCGAGCTGGCACTCCGCTATTTTCGCAGTCATGGCCCAGCTCAAGCCAAAGATTTTGCCTGGTGGTCTGGTCTCACCCTCAAAGAGGCCAATATCGGGATCCATTCGGTCCAATCACAGTTGGCAGAAATATCACTGGATGGCAAAACCTACTGGTTCTCACCCCGAATGCAAGAGAGCAAGCAGCCAGGACCAAGGGCGTTCTTGCTCTCCATCTATGATGAATACACGATCGCCTATAAAGATCGCAGTGCTATAGCCGAGAAGAAATACCTGGAAAAGCTGCTCTCAATGGGCAATGCCTTGACCTCCGTCCTCCTTCTGGATGGCAAGGTCGTTGGCACTTGGAAGCGTGTTTTGAAAAAAGGGGGCATCGACTTGACGCTCAATCTTGAGAAGCCTATCAGCCAAAGTGAGCGTGAAGCCATAGAAAGGGAAGCCACGCGCTACAGCCATTTCCATCAAATGCCCGTCACGCCAGTCTTTGAGCTTGTCATGAAAGACTGATTCCACTTTTCACGGGATGCCCTGTGAGAGTCGTTGTGGTGCATTGGTGGCCCTGATCCACTGGCTCTCCTTGCGCCACGCCGTAGCTTCGACGAGCCTCCAGTTGCCTGACATTGAAAATTGTTGAGCTACATTACATGCTGCCTGCTCTCGACGAGCGTCAGCTTGCTCGCCGGACTTCTCCACGCGTTGCGCATGGCCTCGTGATTTGCGCTCTCATTGTACCACTCCACAAATCACTCGCACCATCAATGTTCGCCCTCGTGCTTCATCGATAACCTACGGCTGGCTGTGCTGCTGCAACTCGCCTGACATGTTCGCAGGGCAAGAGCGTGAACAACTATCACTGGCACGTGACACGAGGACGTAGCTCCAAGAGTTCATCGATGGACTGCCATTGCTGGTGCGCTCTGGCCGCAGCGGTGATCTACAGGTGCCGTGCTGGTCCATGATGGGACGACCGAGCTTGACCCTCCCGCCTTGCAACCCGCCATCAGGCGCAAACCATTTCATCCACGCTGTTGTTCTCCTTGAAGAGAGATCATCTTGGTACCAAAAGCGCCATTTTTGAGAAAGATGTCAAACAACGGTATACTTTCAGACACATGAGAAGCGAGATCTTCTCGCCTGTTCTGCGTGACCTGCGTCTTTCTAGTGCTCTTTGAGAAACATATCATGAACATCATCTCTCATCGTACATTCTTTCCCATTTTTACTTTTATTGTCATCATCGCCATTCTTGCCATCTCAACGTGTAGCTTTCTCTCCCAAACATATGCTACATCCACCTTCTCTTCTCATGGCAGACACCATTTAGTCCTCTTTCTGCAAGGCATCACCACCACCCTTGATGACCAGTCTGCCAACAGCGGCCACATCGTTGGCTTGGGCAGTGTCCCTGAGACTCTTCACTACGTCTTTGCACAGCCTTCGACGCGCTTGCTTGAGTACAGTTATTCTGCCAGCAGTGTCCAGAACGGACTGCCCACACCATACACCTGTACCGATACCATTACTCACTCTCTCTTTTCCGATATTGTCTTGCTCGATCAGCAGATCAAACATGCCATGCGCGCTCAGCCAGCAGCAACACAGGTTGACATCACGCTCATCGGACATAGCCTGGGTGGCGTCATTGCCCTGGGCTATCTCGCCTTCCTTGAGCACAAAGGATTTTCTATCTCTCTTCCCGCCAATGCCCATCTGGAAGCCGTCATCACCCTCGACTCGCCCATTGGTGGCGTCTCTGCTGGATTTCTTACCAGCTTTTCGCTGCTGGGAAGGCAGATCTTGGAGCATCAATGCCCAGCCGCAAAGGGAAAGACCTTCACCGCCATGCAGGATCTGGAAACCATCTTCCACTCTGCCTCAACAACCTTTGGGGCCACTGGCCTGGCCGCCTCTCAAGGATCGAAAGCAAGCCTTCTCTCCATCGCGCCAAGCGGTCATAGCAGTGCCACTCATCACGAAGCCTCCAATCAGAGTGTCTTGGAGCGAGCAAAGACAGACCTAGCAACATCTGTCCTAACCATTGGCAATCTTAACGATTTCCTCTTCGATCCCAAAGCTTGCGCTGCGGTCTTGCCCTCTTTCCTCGATACGCAGTTTCTGCTAGATGAAGGGCGTGGCAGCGGTCTCTACGGTCGCATGTTCAACAGTGGGCCAAACATCTGCCCTTCGATCACGCGACTGACGACGCTCAATCGTGATCTGATGAGAACCACTCAGGTTGTGATGGCCAATCATACGGCTGTGCTTTCCAATCCATCTGTGCAACAAGGCATCACCCATTTCTTGCAGGCTCGTACCAATAACCACCTTGGCGGCACTCCCATTCCACTGCTTGCTCATCGGCTCCCATGATCTTCTCATTGCCGATCTCTTTAGAGCAACGGCAAGAGCCAGAAGTGGATATCAGGTTCCTGATCCTTCCAATGAGGAGAGTGTCTAAAGCTCATCAATGAAAAGGGTCAATCTTTTTACGAACCGCTGTCACCTTACAGAGCTTGCATTAATTTGAAGGTAATGATAATATAATAGTGTACAGTAATTACTTACTTACTATATAGCTTTAACTATTAAAGAGTGCCTGAATTCGTTTGGTGTTCCTAATGCAGAAACACGAGAGGTGGTAGGGATTGGGGGTGGCATTTGGCGAAGCCACCCTGGCGGGGTTTGGGCTGTCCCCAAATGCTCCCATTCCCCAAAAGGTTTTGGGATTCTGCACTAAGAACGGATAAGCGTTCTCTGCACGATCAGACAAATCCTCTAAGCAAGTGTTGGTAAAGAGAAGGTAAAGAGCAATGATATTAAGACAGGAACAGACAAACATCCCCACTGTGTATTTCTTGCATGGTTTATTGGGGACCTGTGACGTTGATTTTGCTGCCCAGATAAAAGTATGGCAGGAAGATTATCGGCTGATACCCATTGATCTTCCCGGTCATGGCCACTCTCCCAAAGATGCTGCGCAGCCTTACTATCGCACAGCAGTTGAGTTGCTACATAGTCACTTATATGAACATGGGCCTGGACATCTCGTTGGTCTCTCCTATCTTGG